>JAZGFZ010000137.1:0-4087 GCA_036480015.1 Algisphaera sp.
GGCGATTGAGAAGCGCCCTTCAAAAAGCGTCTCACTCTCCTGTCTTCCTTGGCGTTCTTGGCTCCCTTGGCGGTTCATGTTTCGTTTTCTGTTGTTTGGGTGAGAATCTAGCGTGCAGGGATAGGAAAGGCTCAAAACCCGTGAACGGTTGCGATTTAAGACAGTAAACAAGAAGCCGTGAACGGTTACATGCAAAGCATGTTCAAGCACGCGACAAACAGAGGTTGTCACGATGCGTATTGGGAGATGCGTTTTTTAGATCAACCCCTAAACCAACAGAAACCAACTGCGTAGAACACACAGATGCGGTGGAGGGCGAGCTGCCAATGCGTGGGCCTGCGGGCATTGGCCTGAAAACAAAACAGCGTGCGTGTCTGGCGTCCACGGCAATACCATTTGAAGCGGCAGAGTCCACGGGGCAACCGATTCACAAATCCAGTTGCTTGCGTCGGTCCCAAGGGTGGTGTCTAGGCAGTCTGTGTTGAAGACGAGATCGAAGGCAAGCGATGCGCTTGTGGAGGATGCTTCATGTTCAGAATCGGCATGAGCCCCGCAACCGGTGTCGTGGGCCACTTCAATTTGTCGGTGTCCATCGCCATCCACACACCACACCAACGCTCCGGTGGGAACCACCGACGCCATCACGACCGCCAAAGCGGTTGCAATCCACGTCAAAGCTCGAAAACAATCAGGCATGGCAAGGTTCTTTGAAAGACGAAGGTCTTACGTTTGCGTCAGTTTAGGCCAAAACGCATAAAAGACCATGGTAGGTCGCTTGCTGGGGACAAACAAGAGAAGTGGTTGCGTTTAAACCCTGCTCTCGTTCTGTTGGTCAGGGGTTTTTGCCTTTGCATACGAAGTTGAGTTGCCGTTTTTGCGTGCAAATTTGAGTTTCGGCTTTCGCGTACAAATTTAAGTTCCCGCCTTCGCGTACAAATTAAGTTCCCGCCTTCGCGGGAATGGCAAAAAGGGGTAACAGTTCACGGTTTTTGTTCGAGGATGTATCGTGAAGAAGCTTTACGCCAAGACGCGGAGTCGCCAAGAAAGACAGGGAATGAGCCTGACGGCTTCTTAGTCTTTTCGCTCAGCCTCCGATTCACCCAAACGCCTTTGCTTGAAGAAAAATTGTAAGGCGTCGCGATTGTCTCACGTGTCACTTCAAAAAGAGCCTCTCCACCTGGCACTGAATATCGCACGCATGCCAAAGAGCAAAAGTGTTCTTGCTGGCTTTCTTGTCTTCCTTGGCGTCTGAAAAGGAGAGATGCGGCAAAAGCAAGCGCATCTATTGCGTCGCTCATGCTCCGCGACGGCCCTGCGTCTTGGCGTAAAATCTCTTTCCCGAGATGACTTGCCCATTGCGCGTCAACGCAAATACGCTTGTTAAAACCGTGAATGGTTACGCAGAAAGGAAATGTTGGCCATGGTGGCTGAAAAACTGTAAACAGGGCGACTTAATTCATCCCTATCGCGGCAACCCAAATGTTCCAAAGTTGTTCGTATGCATTGCCCCAAGCGCCCGATCGGAAAAAGGTGGTGGGTGTGTCGGGTGCGCCAATAAAGGGACGCAGCAACCATCCCATTTGAATGCCGATGAAGGCATAGAGTCCTAACCACACGCGAAGCATGAGGCGGTGCTTGGGATTGCGCTGAATCAGTGGGCGGTAATAACGGCGTAAAAGGAGTTGGGCGCTGGCGCTGGCAAGTCCAAAAACAGCAGTATTCCAAAGCAATGCCCATTCGTACGGCATGCCGCTGGCGTAGACCAATGCTGTGAATGGCGCAAAACTTAAAAGCACAAGGGTGAGCCCCGCTTGTGTGGCAAGTAGGGCGCGCACCGCCGTTGAAAAATCATCGCGTAAACCCAGCAGCGAGTGGATGACGAAAAAACTGGGCAAACCCAAGCCAAAGGTCGCGAGCAAAAGAAGCGGCACCTTGACCGCGGCGTAAAGCATTTGCGGCCAGCGGTCAGGTGTGATGCCTCCAAAAGCGCCCATGGCCAACCCGTAACCCGCACCCGCGGCCGCGACAACGGTGACAAACACCCTCAATCGGTGGCGTGGGGCACCTCCTGCGGCTCCGTGGGCACCACTGAGAATGCTTGCGATCAGGTTTTCAAGCCGACTCGAAAAAGAACTCGGTCGTGCAAAGGAAAAGGCGAAAGTCACGGGGGGTGCCTGAAAGGGGGGGAGAGAAAGATAGAAAAGAGGGCGATTCGAACGTGTCTGAAAAACGGCCTTGCCACAGATTTCTTACCCATCGGTCCACTTGAGGGAGGGCGGGGCAATGGCAGGCTTCTTATGCATGTCTTTAGCCGCCTAAAAGTTGATAGATGGCCGCAAAAACATCGACAAAGAAGTTGCTTTCACGGTTGCGTAACCACTGAAAAGGCAAGTTGGGGTCGCCAATGAATGGACGCAGCACCCAGGCCATTTGAGCGCCCACAAGTGAAAAGACAAACAGCCAGATGGTGAAAATAGATCGGGCGCGACGCTCGGTGGGGCCCATGGCATCAAGGGCGGCCACTTGGTTTTCGGAATCCGAATCGGTTTGAGCGTCGGCCTGCAAGGTGTCGCTCGTGTTTTGAACCAACACGATGCGATGCATGGTGCGTAGAAGGAAGGCCAAGCCCAAGACGCCGCCCACAGCACACACGCCCACATTAAGCAGTTTCATAAACGGATAGCTGGTGGTGCTGACCGCAAAAAAAGCAACGATGGGCCCCAACGATGCGATGACGGCCAGCATGACCGCCAACATGGCCGTAAGCAAACGAATGACTGCGCGGGGGCGAAGTCGCGATCCCGCAATGGCGTTGAACACATAGAGCGACGGAAGCGTGACGGCGAGTGTGAGCAAAAAGAGAAGCGGGATTTTAAGAGCCGACCCAAACAATTGCGACCACGCCTCAGACGTGGGATGAGCCGAAGCGCCGTCGTTGCCTGCAAAGTGGCGGATGAGTGCAAATGATCCCATGCACAAACCAAAAAGAAGACCAAGAACGACGACCATGCCCACCATGCGACGGGCCGAAACGGGAATTTCACCACGTTGAAGTGACGAAAGTTGTGTGGCGTCACCACGCAAAATGGCATCGAGTTCAGAGAAGCTGGTTTTCATGGGAGATTCCAAATGAGAAAAAAGTCTGAAGTTGATACGCCGTGAAATTTGGTCGGGTTCGCGTAAAAGCTTGTTTGTGTTTGCGAGGAAATGAATGACCGTTCGCGGGTTTTGAGGCGTTGTTATTAAAGGAGCTGAGGGACTAAGTGAAAAGGCAATTCGAAAAAACACTCACCCACACATCCCCTCAACTCAATATCTCAATCCTTTCATCCTGTGGGATAGGCGGCCCGCCTGTCATGCGCCCGCTGGGCGGAACGAAAGGGTTAAGGCCAAAGGTGGCGGGGGCATTGTTCGCTGGCAAGTTTGATTTTGGCGTGAAGGTTGCAGCGGCACACCGAGCAGGTGCTGGTGGGGGTGAGCACGCTAAGGGGCATGATGCCCAGCCGTTTGGTGCGGGTGGCAGCGGGGCATGCGGCACAGATACGGCGGCGGTGTTGGCGGGTTTCTTCGTCAACAGGCTCCAAGTCCAGCGTGGCTTTGGAAAGACCGATCATGCCGCGCAAGGCGGTGCGAAGAAGATGAAGGGGTGAAGCCATGATTGCGTTGCGGCAAGGGTGTGTGGAACGCCAAGCAGCTGCACTAGGCTTTTTTCACAAACGCCGACTTGAGCTTCATGGCACCAAAGCCGTCGATTTTGCAATCCAAGTTGTGGTCGCCGCTGACGAGTCGAACATTTTTAACTTTGGTGCCCACTTTTAAATCGGATTGAGCCCCGCGTACTTTGAGGCTTTTGACCAAAATCACCGTGTCGCCATGGGCCAAGGGGTTGCCGTTGGCGTCCAGCACGGCCGAGGCTGCGTCGCTGTCATTTTCGTCAGACGTGATCGCCCATGAATGGGCGCATTCAGGGCAAACAAATTGCGATTCGTCTTCGTAGGTGAGTTCTGACGAGCATTCGGGGCAGGGGGGTGGGGTTTCCATGACGGTTAGTTTAGAGCAACGCTTGCTTCATTGAGGGATGCTTGGC
>JAZGFZ010000138.1:0-12826 GCA_036480015.1 Algisphaera sp.
CCGCTTTAACGACAGCGACCACGGCATCACGCGCCTCTACGTCAGAAAGCAAACCCCACTGAGCTTGAGGAATCTCCAACCGAGCCACTGTTTCGTGGTGTCTCACCCGCAAACCGGTGTATCCCAAGTCTTGCAAAGCGTTTTCAGCCTGCTCCACCTGCTCTAACCGTTCGCGGGTCACAGGCGTGCCGTAGGGCAACCGACTGCTCAAACAAGCTGCGGCGGGCTTGTCGGCATTGGGCAAATCCAACAAACGGGCCAACTCACGCACGTCTTGCTTGTTTAATCCCGCTTGCACCAGCGGCGAGACCACCTGAGCTTCATCCGCCGCTTGAAGCCCCGGGCGATGGTCGCCCAAATCATCGGTGTTGGTGCCATTGGCAATGTGATCCACACCAAGTTGCTTCGCCGTTGCCCGAAGCACGTCATACAAATGGGTTTTACAGAAATAGCAACGATCACCCGCGTTGGCCACATAGCCAGGATCTTGCTGTTCCCCGGGAGACACCTCAATCAGTTGCAAATCCAATGTATTCGCCAAAGACCGAGCAGCCGCCAACTCGCGTCGCGGCAATGAGGCCGAATCACCCAGTGCCACCGGAGCCGCGTCGCGTCCTAAGGTTTGGCGGGCCGCCACGGCCACCAAGGTTGAATCCACCCCGCCACTAAACGCGGTTAGCACACGCTTGTAATTGCGTATCACGCCTTGCAAGCGATCCATTCGTTTGTCTAAAACCACGTTTATCACAACACCATGGTAAGAAAACAGGGCCAGCCGCGTAAAGCAAGCCGACCCTGAGGGGTGGGGCAAAGGGTTGTGTGGGCTTTCGTCGGTTTTCCGTAAAACCCTAAAAAAGACCAATGCACTCGGCAGGACTCGAACCTGCAACCTGCGGCTCCGTAAACCGCTGCTCTATCCAATTGAGCTACGAGTGCGACGGCCGCACAGGTTACTCACCTTGGTGAGTAACTTCAACCCCACCCTCTCATGAAGAGGCCGACAAACGCGTCCCCGTCTCAATAAGGTGGTATTGAATGGCGTCTGACAACGCTTGCCAGCTGGCATCCACAATGTTTTCATCCACACCCACGGTGCCAAAACGCCGCACCGTGCCATCGGGCTGATTGGCCTCAAACGTCGCGACTGCCCGCACCTTCGCGGCACTCTCGGCCGTGGGGTTGACCACACGCACGGTGTAATCCACCAAGTGCAAGGCCTCCACGGCCGGATAATGCGACATCAAACATTTACGCAGGGCCGCATCCAAGGCATTCACCGGGCCATCGCCCTCTGCCACACGATGCTCTAGGGTTTCACCCACACGCAATTTCACAATGGCTTCGGTGTTGGTGGGCACTTCGGGCACACCCAAAATCACACACCGGTAATGATCGCGTATCCAAAACGCGGGCTTCTCGCCCAGCACTTCGTACATCAACAACTCAAGGCTGGCCGGGGCCGACTCAAATTGATAGCCACGGTGCTCAAGGTCTTGCACGCGTTGCAACAATGCCGTTTGAATTTCGGGCGTGACCCGATCACCAAATTTTTCGCCAAGCGTGGCGGCAATATTGCTACGCCCAGACAATTCGCTCACCAAAATACGCCGCTGATTGCCCACGCTTGTGGGCTCGACATGTTCATAGCTGTGAGCAATGCGTTGCACGGCATGAACATGCATGCCGCCCTTGTGGGCAAACGCATTGGCGCCCACATAAGGCTGCCCATGCTGGGGTTCAAGCCCTGCTGTTTCATACACCTGCCTTGCCACATGCGCCAATTGTGTAAGTGACTCAGCTTGCAAGCAGTCATAGCCCAACTTCATTTTTAAATTGGCAATCACTGTCAGCAAATCCACGTTGCCGCAGCGTTCACCAATGCCGTTGATGGTGCCTTGCACCTGCACCGCATCCGCCGCCAATGCCGCCAGCGAATTGGCCACGGCCAACCCTGCATCGTTGTGACAATGAATGGCAATGCGTGGAGCGCCCGGCAACCCCGGGCCACCGACCAACTTCAAGGCTTTCGTTAATTCGTTCACGGCTTGGGTAATCCAACACGTCATCGACCCGCCGTTGGTATCGCACAACACCAATCGCGTGGCCCCACCTTCCACGGCTGCTTGAAGGGTTTTCAGCGCGTAATCCGGATTGGCACGATAGCCATCAAAAAAGTGTTCGGCATCGTAAAACACCTGTTCCACTCCCGCGGCGTTCGCGCAAAAAGCGACCGAATCGCGAATCATCGCAAGGTTTTCATCACGGCTTACACGCAACACTTCGTCAACATGCAAATCCCACGTTTTTCCCACCACCGTGATGATGGGAGCGCCAGACCCCACCAACGCTTGCATGCCCACGTCGTCGGCCGCGGCAATGTCTTTGCGTCGCGTCATGCCAAAGGCGCACACCTTGGCATGCTTAAGCGTGAGTTTTTGAACGTCTTCAAAATACGCCACATCTTTGGGATTACTCAGGGGATAACCGCCCTCAATAAAGTCCACCCCAAGCTCGTCAAGAAGCTGAGTGATGTTGAGCTTGTCGGTGAGCGTGAGCGACACCCCCACCCCCTGCGTGCCATCACGCAGGGTCGTGTCGTAAATTTCAATCCGCCGCCCTGCGGCAGGCAACGTATCAGCGGACGGCATCGATTCGGGGGAGGCAACGTTCATAAGAGAGGAATCTTATCAAAGCCCCCCCAAACGGCCATGCCAACACGCAAATCCCACCCACTTATTCTGCTTTATTTCAAAGCAACACATCCCCAAGCTTCAACCCAAAACAGCCACTGTATTAAAAAATAAAATCGTAAAAAGCGAACCATCGGGTATACTGTGTACGGGTAATCCCGCCAACTTGGCTTATACGCCGACGTTGAAATAGAAATAATTTCCTTTGCAACATGGAGTTAGAACCATCTTAGATCGCAATAAAACACTCTCGATCCTCGCTGGATCGCTCGCCCCGGCCTTTGTCGCACTTGTGCCCACCTTCACCGCAGAAGCAGGGCCTGCTTGGTTGGAATATGTGGGCTACAACGCCTTGCTCGCCGAAAAAGGTGCCGCGTTAGAAGATGGTTCAGGCGTCAAGGTCATGCAGGCCGAAGCCGGTTCAGCCTATGCCCCCAACGCGGCATGGTTCCCCCACAAAACATTCACCCAAGGGTCGGCCACCGCCAGCAATGGCACCAGCGGCCATGCAAGCAGCGTGGGAATCAACTTCTACGGCGCCGATTGGGATGCTGCCCAAACCATGACCCACGGCATCAGCGATGTCACGATCTACGGTGCAAACGACTACATCGGTGTGGCTCTAGGCTCCAGTTTTCAAAAATCTCCTCCCGCCGCTCAAGGCTTTGATGTCGGCAATCACAGCTATGTGGGCGGATGGGGCAACACTGCGAACGATCTCACCTACTACGCCGACCGCATGCGTCGGTTTGACTATGTCATCAACCGTGACAACACCGTCATGGCCGTGGCCACAAGCACGGCAGGCCTGATGGCTGCAAGCTACAACGCCATTTCCGTTGGCGAATCAGATGGCGGCCACGGACAAGGTCTCAACACCAAACACGGCGAGGGACGATACAAACCCGACTTGGTTGCCCCCGGTGGATCAACCAGTGGCTCCACGCCCATTGTGGCCAGCGCCGCGGCATTGCTGCGAGAGGCTGCGGCCGGAACCAACGCCATTCAAAACGAAGTCATTAAGGCCAATTTGTTTGCCGGAGCCGCCAAAACTTTTTCCGGTATCGCCGACGGCGTTGCCTACAGCGTCACCGACTGGAGCCACACCACCACGCAGCCCCTCGACCAACGCTATGGATTCGGCGAAGTCAACATTTACAACAGCTACCACATTTTTGAAGGCGGCGAGTTTGCCGCTTCCACCACTGAACCTGTAAGCGACATCGGCGATCAAGGCTGGGATTACGGCAACTTTAACGGCACCGACGACCTCTACTACAACTTCACCATCGCCCCAGGCCAAGCCGCCACCGAACTGTCTGCGGCATTGGTGTGGAATGACAATGTGATCGACGACGACCCCAGCATCTTTTTTAATCCTGCTTCGTCGCTGGCCAATCTTGATCTTGAACTGTTCGACTCCAGCGGCAACTTTTTGGATTCGCTGATCGATGCAAGCCTCAGCACCGCTTACAACACCGAGCACATCTACCTCACCGACTTGGCCGCAGGCGATTACACCTTCCGCCTCAGTGGCGACATGGCCACCGACTACGGTTTCTCATGGCGTATGAGCACCACCGCTGTTCCTGAACCCGCCAGCGCTGCTGTTCTTGGGCTCTTGACCTTGGGTGCTTTTGCCCGCCGTCGCCGCGGATAAAAGCCAAACGACCACACATGCAATTGACACGTTAAAAAACCCTGGGTTCATCCCCAGGGTTTTTTGTGCGCCCGAAGCTAAAGAAATTCGCACGACAGCAAATCGCACAACGCCCGCCCTTTCACGTCAATTGCTCTATCCTATTAAAAACTTTCCTGCCGCATTTTGAACACGTGGCCCGCTTCACCTCTCACAGAGTTCGCTCATGTCTATCCGAACAAACATCACCGCCTTGCTTCTGTTTTTTGTTTTCCAAACTTCTGTTTTTGCAGGAGAACTTCCTAAGCCGCAAGGCGACGAAGCGATTTTTAGAATCACCTCGAAAGTCAAACGCAAAGACCCACCTCGGTTTGGCGTGAACATCGAAACCCCCACGATGTCGCACTGGAACACCGAACCTTGGCACAATCAATGGTGGCTGGCACCCAATCCCAACCCCATCACCGCCCGCATCAAGGTTAAAGCGTCGGGCGGCGGAGCCGACTTTATCGAAGCCAATGACGGCTGGAAGATGGGCTACTGGGATGTGTTTCGCGATGGCTTTTTTGAAGGCGGCCAAGTGGTGGTGTACCGCTACAAAAACGGAAAAGCCAAACTGGTGCGTGAAGGCACCGTCAAGCAATACCAAGCCTCAAAAACAGGCCCCAACCGCTTGACCTTCACCGAGAAGGGGCCCAAAGTACAAAAAGGCGATGAGTTTTGGCTCACCGTCACACGCATGGACATACCGCGTGAGTCCACACGCCCTTGGAATGATTGCCCGTGGTGGTTGGTCAATGGCTTTCAACTTGAACAAGGCAAAGAGAAAAAGTTTTATGACGCGGGCGTGAGGCTGGCCCTTAGCCCTGACACCCCTCCACGCGGTGGCGGGGCCAGCCTTGCGGTGACCATTCCCGATATGCAACCTGCCGAACCGGTGCGGGTGGGCTATTGGCTACTCAGTGCCGAAAAAGAAGACTGGCCACGATTTCGTGAAGGCAAAACCTACACCGTTCGCATGTGGCTTAAACAAAAAGACATGGCACAAGGCAATGTTGAAGTGCGCGTGGCATCCATCGCCACACAAACCTTGGCCGTCGGCAACGAATGGCAGGAATACAGCGTTGAATTTCAGGCCGCCCTGCCCAAACACAACGGTGAGCGTTTCGACATCGGCTCTTCCGAAGCAGGCACCCTTTGGATTGACAACGTCACCATCGTTGAAAACGACGGCCCTCCTGCTTATGGTTTTTATCCTGAAGTAATCGACACCCTACGCCGTTTTAACCCAAGCACCATTCGATTGTGGAGCTTGCAAGAAAATCGTGGCTATGGAAAAACGCTCAAAGATGCACTGGGCCGCCCCGAAGACTCCAACTTGATTTACGCCGAAGTGGGTGGAGCCAAACCCACCAACCCCGTGGGCCTGCATCAAGAGCTTGAATTGTGCGATCAGGTGGGCACACAGCCTTGGATCATCACCTCCACCATGTTCAGCCCGCAAGAATACACCGATTTCATCGAATATCTTGCAGGCCCTATCGACACACCCTTTGGCGCATTGCGAGCCCAATGGGGCCAAGAAAAACCATGGACCGAGGTGTTTGACCACATCACCGTTGAAATTGGCAACGAGGTGTGGAACTCCATGTTCGCCCCCCAACACTTCAACAACCGCGCCGAAGAATACGGCGCCTTTGCCGAACAATGCTTCAAACAAATGAAAGCAAGCCCGCACTTCAACAGCAAAAAGTACACCTTTTTGGTTAACGGCTGGACACGTTTTTCGGGCATGGACGGTTACGGCCCCAAGGCCATCATGAACGCCCCCAGCGCCGATGGCTTTGGCATGGCGTATTACACCGGCGGTTGGGACAGCGTGGGGTTGATGAAATCCGACTCCATGGACGAAAGCTGGATGAACATTCTGACCTATTCGCGACGAATGCTCTTGCCTTATGCCCAAACCGCCAAGGCCTCGGCCGATCAACTTTCCAAAACACGCCGCCGCCCCACCCAAGTGGTGGTGTATGAAGCGGGTCCGGGCTACACGCTTCCCGGCCCTGGAAAATTCGACATCAAAGAACAACGCGAAGGCAAATCGCTCGGCCAAGCCATCAATTCACTCGACAGCTACATGACCAACCTTGCCGCCGGCTTGGGCGACCAATCGTTCTTTCATTTTAAAAATGGCCACTACTGGGCCTCACACAACCGCAACTGGGACGAACACATTATTTGGAAGGCCTTGGGCATGCGCAACACGCTGTTGCAAGGCAACCTCATCACCGCCAAAGCCAAAAAGATGGTCACCCTTGACCTGCCTGAAACCCAAGCCGACATTGTTTCGCAAACCAACAGCGCCGACAAAAGCGTGACGTCGTTCCCGGCACTTGAAAACATGCCCATGATCGACTGCTATCCCTTTGAGCAAGACGGGCGTTACAGCATCATGCTTCTTTCACGCCGAATCGACGGTCCCACGCCCGTCACACTCATGCTGCCGTATCAACCTCAATCGGCTTACACGCTTTACACCCTCACCGCCGACAGTCCTGCAGCCCACAACATCGATGAAGAGTTGGTCAAAGTGCAAACCCAAGAACTCGAAGGCATGACCAAAAAGTTCACCGTCGAAGTGCCGCCCCACTCGGTGCTGGTGCTGGTCAACCACAAAAAAGAAGCGAACGCCGAACAAGCCAAGGAATAACCTCGCCGCACGCCAGCCCCAAGCACCCTATCCCGGTAAACTTTGCAGCTCCTCGCTGCGAGCTTACTTATGCTGATTGCCCACCAACTCACCAAACGCTACGGCCCCACCTTGGCGGTGGATCGGCTGTCGCTTACGGTGAAAAAAGGCGAGATCATGGGGTTTTTAGGGCCCAACGGCGCAGGCAAAAGCACGACCATGCGAATGCTGGTGGGGTCGCTTCCCCCCACCGCCGGTCACGCCACCTTGGACGGACACGACGTACTCACCGATGCCGCAGCCGCCCGACGCAAGCTGGGCTACTTGCCTGAAAACAACCCCCTTTATCCTGAAATGCGAACCGATGAGTTTTTGCATTTTTGTGGACGGCTACACCGCATGCCCCGCACCGAACGCCGCGCCCGCATTGGCGTGGTGGCCGAGCGATGCGGACTCAGCCACCTGAGGCGACGCACTTTGGGAAGACTCAGCAAAGGCAACCGCCAACGCGTGGGGTTGGCTGCGGCCTTGTTACACAACCCACCCGTGTTGGTGCTCGATGAACCCACTGCGGGCCTGGACCCCCAACAAATCGTCCAAGTACGCACCCTCATTCGCGAGTTGGCGGGCGATCACACCGTGCTGCTTTCAAGTCATATTTTGCCCGAAATTCAACGCGTGGCCGATCGCGTGGTCATTTTGGCCCAAGGCGTCAAAGTCGCCCAAGGCACACTCGATGAACTGCGACGCCAAAGCATCGCCGCTCACGCACCAGCGGTGTACGCCGAGGTGCAAGCCCACGCCGAAGGTTGCCAAACGGCACTGACGCCACTCACCCAAGCCGGGGCCACGCTCACCATCACACCCGACGGAATCGATCCGCGTTGGAGTCGGGTGACCTTAAAACCCGCCGCGGGCGGCCCCTCCGATCTACGTGAGGACATGGCCACGGCACTAAGCGCCGCAAGTCTCACCGTGCGCGAGCTTCGCCGCGAAGACACAAGCTTGGAGGCTTTCTTCACACGTGTAACAGACCCTGAAAGCATTGCCGCCACCGCAGGGGCTTCTTTATGAGTGCGAAGCTCATGCTCAACCCCATCCTCACACTTGCCCGCCGCGAACTCATCGGTCTGTTCGCCTCACCCATTGGCTATGTGGTGCTGGCTCTGTTTGCCTTGGGCAGCGGATTGGTGTTCGCGGTGGGCTTTGCCCCCGGCCAACCGGCCGCCATGACCACCACCTTTGACGCCACGGTGTGGCTTTTGGTGTTTCTTGCTCCAGCCATCAGCATGCGACTTCTAAGCGAAGAAATGGCCCGCGGCACCCTCGAACGCTTGGGCACCAGCCCGGTCAGCGACACCCAAGTCATTCTGGGCAAATGGCTGGCGGCCATGGCTTTTTTGGCACTGCTCTTTATTCCCTTGCTTATTCAAATCGGCCTCTTGATATGGCATGGCGATCCTGACTTTGGCCCCTTGCTCAGCGGACTACTGGGCGTGGTGTTGGTGGGAGCGCTTTACCTTGCGGTGGGCACGTTTGCCTCAGCCGCCACCGAAAATCAAATCATTGCTTTTTTACTGGCCATGTTTGTCATCGCGGGTCTCACGTTTTTATTTTTCTTTTTGCCTGAAAGCGGCGTCTTGCCTGCCACCGTGCGAGCAGCTGTTTTGTATGCCAATGTCAACCGGCAATTTGCCGAATTCAATCGCGGGGTGATTGACTTGCGCAACGTGCTTTATTTTGTTTCGATGACCGGCCTGTTTTTGTTTTTGGCCGTCAAACTTTTGGAGAGCCGACGGTGGCGATGAGCGATCTTCCCCCCGACACCAAGCCCGACCCAAAGCGTGACTCGAAAATCACGTCGCCGGTCGAAACCGAATCCAGCAACGCCGCAACAGCATCTGGCCAAGGCCGCCGCCGCACGTTGTACGGGCTCAACGTAACCGTGGCGGTGCTGGCCGCCTTGGTGGGGGTGGTGCTTTTTAATGGGCTGGCCAGCTTGCCTGCGTTGCAACGCTTCATACCACGAATCGATCTCACCGCAGGCCGAACCCAAACCCTCAGCGGGCAAACCCGCCGCACACTGGCCCAGCTCGACACCACCGTCACCCTCACCGCCGTGGTGCGCCCCAACAGCGATACAGGGCGCCA
Source organism: Algisphaera sp. (assembly GCA_036480015.1). Lineage (GTDB taxonomy): Bacteria > Planctomycetota > Phycisphaerae > Phycisphaerales > Phycisphaeraceae > Algisphaera. The sequence goes on from JAZGFZ010000138.1 coordinate 9,170, forward strand.
AGTGGTGCACTTGCTTGATCAATACGCGCGATTGCGACCCGATTTGGCCACCCATGTAATTGATCCCGATCACGACTTAGAAGCCTTGGCTCTTTTTTACCGTGGACTCGATACACGCTTTGCCGACGAAACCGCATCACTGCGTCAAGCCGTGAATCACGGTGTGGCATCACTCACCACCCTCACCCAAGACCTCGCCACCATCGAAGCTGTTTTTGAGAATCTCAGTCAAGGCGATGCACTCAAAGAAGGCGCCGCAGGCGATCGCGTGCAAGCCTTCCGTGTGGCCATCACCGAAACGCGCGAACACTACACACAACTTCAATCCACCTTAGACACAACACTTGGCCAACCGGTTCCCCCCTTAGACAATGTGCGAATCGACTTACTGCAAGCTTTTCGGCAAGCCGACGAAAATGTATTGGGGCCCTATCGCCAAGCCTTTGCCCAATTGGCCCGCCAACGCGACGCCTCCATGGCCGTGCGCGATGCCATGCTCAAGCTTGATGGCCCTCTGACAAAAGCACGCAATCGCCTGCAGCCCGTCATCGACACCCTCACACTGCCCACCGCCCCCGCTCGATTTGGTCGCATTCAAAAAGCACTTCGGGCAGGCGAAGTCATTGTGGTGCTTTCAGCCACCCAAGAACGTGTGCTTCCCATCGACGAACTTGTTTTAAACAATCCCGATGGAACCTCAGGCCCCTTTTTGGGCGAAGACCGACTCACCGGCGCCTTACTCACCTTGGGCTTTCCCCAACCGCCACGGGTCATTTTTGTTCACGATGAACCCAAAGGCGTGCTTGGTGCCAACGGCAACATGAACCAAGCCGCAACACGGCTTGCATTCACTGATTTTGACGTGTCGCAATGGCGTCTTGGTGGCGAAACACAAACCGCTTCAGCCCCACCACCACCCGCCCGCACAGGACAAACCACGGTTTGGGTGGTTCCGCCCATTTCTGCCCAACGCACCACACTTGCCGACCGCGAACAACTTGCCGCCATGCTGCGACGACAACTCAAAACAGGTGATGGGGTGATGCTGAATTTTTTATACGACCCCGATGCCCAAGTGCGGGCCGCCGAACCCCTCGAGCAATTGGCCTCCGATTGCGACATCACACCTCAAATCCACACCCTCCTCTTGCGACAAACCGTCGCCACCAACGGCCGAACACAAGCCACCTCGGCCTGGGCCATTCACCAATACCCCCCCAAGGCACCACTCTCCGCCGCCTTAACCGGGCGCCGCGTCGAGTTACCTCTGCCCATCCCCCTCACCCTTTCTGCCTCTGCACAACCTCTGCTCGAACTCCACCCCCCCGGGGCCGACCCTGCTTGGCTCGCTGAGGGCCTCAAACAAGCCCAAGACATTCAATCCGCCACCCCCGGCGACCAGCCCCGCATTGATGCCCCCCTTGCCGTCGCCGCCACCGCCTTGGGCCCCAACCAAACAGGCCGCATCATGGTCGCCGGCGACGGCCATTGGTTAAGCGATGCTCAATTACCTGGCCGACTGGGCAACAGCGAACTTTTTGTCAACACGGTCTACTGGCTTGCGGGGCTCGACCAAGCCATTGCCGCCACCCCACGCGTTCACGATGTAAGGCGTCTTAAACCCTTTGCCCCCCACCGCAGCACCGCCGTGCGCTGGCTCCTGCACGCAGGGCTTCCTGTCGCATCACTGCTGCTGGGCGTGGGCGTGTGGTGGCTTCGCCGACGCAGCTAAAAAAAGTGCGATCTACAGATGCCTTTTTAAACCCAGACAAACTAAACTACCAGTCCCTCCCGCCCTCCTGCGATGCCATCGCATACGGGCCAACCCCTTGCTTGTTCGACAAGCCCACCCCGAGCCCCGTGTGAACTTTAGGACCACCGCGCTGTTGTTGCTATTGCTTCTGGGCACTGCGGGGCTATACCTAGGCACCCAAAGCTCACGCCCCTCGCCGTCGCCCCCTCACCGCCCTGCCACCGTGGGACGACCCTTGGTGAAGGGCACCGCCTTTCGACGCATCGTCATCGAACGCGATGGCACGCGAGAGGCTTACCAACTTGAAGACAACGGCTGGTGGCAAGTTCAGCCGGTGCGTTTTCCGGTGGCCGCCAAAGGCCCCGACAAACTCATTAACGCAGCGCTCTCACTCAGTCCACGACAAACCTTGATCCCGCGATCCAACGAAGACACCTCCGAAACACTGGCCCACGTTCCCACACGGTCAGATCTAAAACTTGGGCTTAAAGCAGACCGGGTGATCATCGTCACCGACACCACGGTGTTCAATCTTTTGTTGGGGCGCCGCGAAGTGGCAGGCACCGCGTGGCTTGGCTTAGAAGGCGACGAAAATGCATACCTCGTAGACCCCACCCTACACATCGCAGCACAAAGCGCAACCCCCCAAGCATGGCGAACCGACCGCCTGCGAGCCCCCGACGCAGACCATGTTGCCCAACTCACACTGCAACAACGGGGTCAACCGGCCGCCAACAACGTGGTCCTCACACGCGCGTCAGAAGGCTGGCACTGGGGACTCACATCCCGCGACGCCCCACGGGCCGACCGCGATGCCGCAACCGCATTGGCTGGAATTGCCCACGAATTACGCGTTTTGGAATTCACCAACGATGCCTCCGAACGACTGGCTGGATTTGGCCTTACCGACCCTGTCGCCACACTAACACTGCAATCCGCAAAGGGAAGCACCCCGCAACCCTCCACCACAGGCGAGACTTGCATCTTGCGCTTAGGCCGCCCCGCGCAATCCATCGCAGGCCAGCCCACCCGATACGCCACCTACTCATTCTCCAACACCCAAGCGTCCTCTGTGGTTTTTCAAATCGCCGAAGCATCCGTCGCCCTATTGCTTGCCCCTGCCTCTCAATTTCGTGATGCCCGCTTGGTCACCGCCGACGCCCACTCAACCATTGGCCTGCGCGTGGATCATGCCGATGGCAGATCCATCGAATTGGCTCGCACTCACAGCACCGAAACTTCTTCCCTCTACCAATTTGTAGAACCCGACGCAAAACGTTCGGCCGACGCCACATGGGGCGAAGCATGGTTTAACACACTTCTTAAATCAACCGCCACCGAATTTTGCCCTGCTCCCCCCGAAGCCCAAGCCCCATTGGCCACCGTCACCCTGCGGCGCACCGCCGACCGCATCGAACACGTCCGCCTTTACGCCGATCGCGAAGGCCGCCACGACGTTTTGCTCGCCGTTCGTGAAAACGAACCCATCGCCGCAATCATGCCCGCCGACACATTGTCTCCACTGTTCGCCGCGCCCATCACCCTGCATGACACCCGCCTACCCGCCCTTCACACGCCTCTAAGCGTGGTGCGATTGACCCGGCCCGATGGAATCACCTTTGAATTCAACGCACCAGCCGCGTCGCCCTCCGACGACACATGGTCGTTTTCTACGAACACCACAACCCCACCAACACCGCCTTCCACCGCATGGGACCAAACCCGTTTTGCCCAACTACGCATGTGGCTCACCGCCCCCCAAGCCGTTCAATGGACCCAACTCGCCGAATTGCCCCGTGGACCCGTTGCACGCCTCTCCACCGGCCCCAATGAACCGGCCTACATCGTCAACGTAGAACAAAACATTGCTCAGCGCACCGACCTACCTGGTGTTTTTCGAATCA
>JAZGFZ010000139.1:0-9809 GCA_036480015.1 Algisphaera sp.
CGGTTTTAACAAGCGTATTTGCGTTGACGCGCAATGGGCAAGTCATCTCGGGCAAGAGATTTTACGCCAAGACGCAGAGACGCCAAGACGCCAAGGAAGCCAAGAAAGCCAAGAAAGCCAAGAAAGCCAGCAAGAACACTTTTGCTCTTTGGTATGCGTGCGATATTCAGGGCCAGGTGGAGAGGCTCTTTTTGAAGTGACACGTAAGGCAATCGCGATGCCTTACAGCCGTTTCTTCAAGCAAAGGCGTTTGGGTGACGGAGGCTGAGCGAAAAGACTAAGAAGCTGTCAGGCTTATTCCCTGTCTTTCTTGGCGTCTCCGCGTCTCTGCGTCTTGGCGTAAAGCTTCTTCGCGATACATCCTCGAACAAAAACCGTGAACTGTTACCAAGTGAGGGGGCCAAGGAAGGCGGGGGCTGTAGGGCTAAGGCAACGCTTTCTGAAGGGCATTTTTCAATCGCCTTGACTTGTTTTTCGCACGCATGCCAAGGTGAAAAGGGCGTTTTCTGATTTTCTTTTTTGCCTTTCTTGGCTTCCTCACTCGCCTCCCTTGGCGGTTCAATTCCCTTTGCGGTGTTTGATTTCTTCGTGTCTTGGTGCCTTCGGGCCTTCGTGTTTTGCCTTGGATTGTCAGGCCTGAACTTCTACTGTCACTGCGGCGATGACCGCCGAACACCGGCGAGCGGATTTTCAGCAGTTACAGATTAGGCTTCGGCTGGCTCGCCCACGACCGGGAGGTATTCCTCGCCTTCGGCAATCACATGGCCGCTGGTGGTTTTAATGTCGGGGATGGGGTTGTCTTTGAGGTGCTGTTTCCAGGCTTTTTGAAGTTTGGTTTGCACGTCTTCTTCTTGCTTGGCAAAGCCCACGCGGCCGCGGCATTTGGGGAAGCGTGAGCAGCTCATCCACAGGCCGCGTTTGCTGTCGCGTACGTAAAGTGTGGCATTGTCGTTGTCTTCGCCGCAGGTGGGGCACACAATGTCGGTGGTCATGGGCGGGGCTTTGGGCAGCACCACATGACCCTTTTTGGGGTCGAGTTTGACGATGTATTTGACCTCGGGGTAGTTGCTGCTGGCCAAGAAGGGGCCGAAGCGACCGGTGCGGCGAATCATGGGCACGCCGTCTTCGGGGCACAAAATATCCGTCAACTCGGGCTGCATGGGGTTGCCGTCAGAATCGATGGGAGCGGCAAATTTGCAGGGCTCGGGCATGCCGGCGCTGATTTCCATGAACTTGGTTTTGTCGTCTTTGGTGAGTTTAAGCCAACCCACTTTTTCGCTGGCGTTGGCGTTTTGAATCTTGGGCCGGGCTTTGCCGACGGCTTTGTACAGCAACCAATCGCCGGGGTGGCCTTCGGGTTTTACTTTCACGGGGGGCACGTTGTAGGCGCAGCAACTTAAAAAGCGGCCGTTGCGACCAAAGCGGTATTCACATGCCGAGCCGCAGGTGGGGCACACATGATCGGAAGGATCGGTGGCCGCCTTGGCGTGGGTCATATTCTCGTGTGCATGTTCGAGTCGTTCTTTAAAGGGCTCGTAAAACTCGCGTAGGGTTTCGCGCCAGTCTTTGTTTTCACTTTCAATTTGGTCGAGGTTGGCTTCCATCTCGCGGGTGTAGCCCACGTCCATGATGCGGGGGAAGGCTTCGATGAGTTTGTCGGTGACGACTTGGCCCATGTCGGTGGCACGTAGGCGCTTGTCGCGTGGCGTGAGCGGCTCGACGTATTTGCGGTCTTGAATGGTGGAGATGATGGCGGCGTAGGTGGACGGGCGGCCAATGCCTTCTTCTTCCAGTTTTTTCTGCAAGCTGGCTTCGGTGAAGCGGGCTGGCGGGCTGGTGAAGTGTTGGGTGGGGTTGATGTCGAGGGGGGCGAGTTCTTGGTCTTTTTCAACCCGTGGCAAAATGGCATCGTCGCTTTTGGGAAGGCCCATGACTTTTAAGAAACCATCGAACACCAAAATACGGCCCGTGGCGCGGAAGGTGGCGTTCACGCCTTTGGGTTGAATGCTTACGGCGGTGGCGTCCCACTGGGCGGGCACCATTTGGCAACTCACAAAGCGGCGCCAAATGAGGTCGTACAGGCGAAATTGTTCTTCGCTAAGCCGTGATTTAATGTCGGAAGGGGTGAGGGTGACATCGGCCGGGCGGATGGCTTCGTGAGCTTCCTGGGCGTCTTTGTTTTTGGTTTTGTAGAAAATAGCTTTGTCGGGCAGGTATTTTTCGCCGTGTTTGCTACCCACAAAACCGCGTACGGCGGTGACGGCTTCGCTCGACAGGTGGGTCGAGTCGGTACGCATGTAGGTGATGAGGCCGGTTTGGCCACGAGCGCCTTTGAGGTCGATGCCTTCGTACAGTTGTTGGGCCACACGCATGGTGCGCCGCAGGTTAAAGCCCATGCGGGTGCTGGCTTGTTGCTGCAAGGTGGAGGTGATGAATGGTGGCGAGGGCCTGCTTTTGGTTTGCTTGGTGTCGATGCTGGTGATGGTGTATTGCGGCGCATCGGCCACGGCGCCTTCATACACAATGCGGTTTTTGGCGGGGCCTTTGGCTTTTTCGGGTTCCCACACACGCTCATTGGCCACCTTGAAGCCCAAGGCTTCGGCGGCAGCGCGGGCGGCTTTGCGGTCGGTGGGATTGAACTTTTTGCCTTCAAAATCAGACAATTCAGCTTTGATGGCGCCTGCATCGCTTAGCCATGCGTTTTGTTCTTTGACGGTGCGGTCGTTGGTTTCGTCATCGACATTGACGAACGCCCGCCATTTTTCGCCCAGTCCAGCGGCCTTGGCCATGTCGGGGGTGAACAGGCCTGTGATTTTCCAGTATTCGTCGGGCATAAAGGCGTCGATTTCGCGTTCGCGTTCGACAACCAATCGCGTGGCGACCGATTGCACACGGCCTGCGCTTAAGCCGCCGGCCACTTTTTTCCAAAGCAAAGGCGACACTTGGTAGCCCACGATGCGGTCGAGAATACGGCGGGCTTGTTGGGCGTCGACCCGGTTGATTTCGAGCGGGCGTGGGTGTTCAAATGCGCGTTGAATCTCGGCTTTGGTAATGGCGTTGAACACCACGCGTTTGGCATTTTTTACAGGGTATTTCAGTGCGTGGGCCACGTGCCAAGCAATGGCTTCTCCCTCGCGGTCCAGGTCGGTTGCGAACCAGACGTCATCGGCATATTTGGCTGCTTTTTTAAGCTCATTCACCGTTTTGGTCGAGTCGGGCATGATCTCGTACGTGGGCTCAAAACGGTTTTCAAGATCCACGCCGGGCACGGGATTTTTAACGCCTTTGGGGTTGCGGCTGGGGAGGTCGCGAATGTGTCCCACACTGGCCATGACCAAGTAGTCGTCGCCCAAATATTTGTTAATGGTCTTGGCCTTGGTGGGGGATTCCACAATGACCAAGTGCTTGCCTTCGGCGTCGGCCTGGGTGATGGTGCGCCGGGTGAAACCCTTCTTTTTAGAAACACGCTTGGTCGTGCTTTTGGAAGTCGTTTTTTTCGTGGAAGTTGTTTTTTTAGTCGCCATCGGGAACCCTTCGTGGGCCGTCCTGGCCGCGGGTGAGTGGTCTATGTTAAGAGTTCGGCCAAGCAAGTTGCCAAGGCCGGGAAGAGGCGACACTTGAACGGGATTGAGGTGGTTTGTCAAGCCGGATTTATAAGCCGATATTTAACAGCGAATTGAATAATCGGCTGGCTGCGGGTGTTTTTGGGATGGGGTTTGAAGCGTGATTTTGGAGGTTTTTGGATCAAAAGAAGATGTCGAAATCTCTTTCAAGTCGCCAAGATACGAAGGGGTTGAGTGAAAGGCAGGGGAAAGGCAAAACACCGCCACGGGTGCCAAAGAAAGCGGTGTGCGGCGGCGTTTCACCCTTCGCGAATCAGTTGCATGGCCGCATTCACGGCGTTTTCGTGGGGCATGTCGATCCATTGCACGTTTCGAAAGCGTTTAAGCCAGGTGCGTTGTTGTTTGGCGAAGCGGCGGGTGAGAATTTTGGTGCGTTCAAAGGCGTCGTCGAGGGTGGCGATTTGTTTGTCGGCGGCTCGCGGGTGGCGATCGGGTGCGATGGCTCCGAGCACTTGTTTGTAGCCCAGGGCCTCGGCGCATTGGCTTCCAGGGGGCAGAAGGCCTGCGGCGTCGAGTCGGGCCACTTCGTCGGGCAGGGATTCGCCGTTGATGCACACGTCGGCGGCCAGTTGGGGGTCAACCTTGTCGGGGGTGAACATGGCTTTGACCCGCAGGTTGATGCGCGGGTTGATGTCGTCGACGGCCCAGCGCAGGCCAATGAGCATGGGGTTGTGGTGGTAGGTGGTTTGGGCGGCGGTTTCTTCGGCCCATTGGGTTTGCAGTGCGCTGATGGGCTGGCCGGTGAGGTGAAACACTTCCAGCGCCCGGGTGAGTCGCTGGCGATCGGCCACGGCAATACGATTTGCGGCTTGCGCATCCACGGCAGTCAGGCGAGCGTGAAGCTCGGTGTCGGGCACGTCGTGAAGTGTTGCGCGAAACGCGGGTTCTTGGCCGGGGCCATCAAACAAACCTTCGAGAAGGGCTTTGAGGTAAAGGTTGGTGCCGCCCACGATCACGGGGGTTTTATTTTCGGCCAAGCCTGTTTCGATGAGGGTGTTGGTTTGTTTGAGCCAATCGTGCACGGAGAACTTTTCACCCGGCTCGACGATGTCGACGCCTTCGTGTCGCACTTTTTTGCGTAGGGCTTGAGGGGGTTTGGCAGTGCCTGCGTCGAGGTGGCGGTACACCTGCATGGAGTCGGCCCCGATGACGAATCCGCCGAGTTGTTGAGCCAGCGATGCGGCCAGGTCGGATTTTCCGCCCGCAGTGGGGCCTAAAACGACGATGGGGCGCGGGGACGGGCCAATAGGGGGGCAAGAAGGCACGTGGGGATTGTAGGGTGACGGGGTGGTGGTTATGGTCAAGGCATGAGTATTTTCTATCGCCGGTTCAATGCTGCATCGTTTTTACCTTTTTGGGGGCTCGCCTTGATGGTTGCTCCTTGGGCTGGGGCCCAAGAAGTTCAAGAGGTGCGGCTTTCTCCGCTTGTGGCGCCGCCTGCCGCGATGGAAGAACAGGTGGCTTGGAAGGCCAGCGAAGAAACGGCCGCGCGATTTACGGTGGATTGCCCCGAAGCAGGACTGCTGACCTTTGTGGTTTTGTCGAATGATAAAGATGATGTGGCTTTTTCGGTGACCGATGGCAACGGGGTGATTCGGCCCGAAGGTAAAATTGACGGTGACCCTGCCACCTTGCCGGGCGGCGAGTTTGGTGCCGTGCTGGTGCCTGCGGGCCCTTCGGGCGTGGCCGTGATTAGCAATGAAGGCACGCAGCGCGGCCATTTGCGGCTTTCGTTTATTGCGTTGGATGATTTGCCTGTTGCGGCCGATCCTTCCACGCGATACGAGCGGGCGCCTGTTCTTGTGCCGGATGTGCCCATGGAAGATCGTGTGCTTCCCTTTAATGAAGCCGCGAATGAAAACGATGGTGAAAGTCGCCGGGTGTTTTATTTCAAACCCGAAACCGATGGCCCGTGCACGTTGAACTACACCTCTGAGGATGAAGGAAGTATTTTCATCATGGTGTACCCCGCCGCGTCGATGTGGGAGCCGGTTTGGGAATATGACGAAGGGGATGGGGTGTACCAGTTTGAAGCCGAGGCGGGAGCGGGTTATTTTGTGGTGGTTGACTGCCGGGGGTATGACGAATCGGTGCCGTTTACGATTACCCTTGAGTCGCGGGTGATGCCTGGTGTGGCTGTGCGTCGTGCGCCCCGGTGATTGTCTTTGGGATTGCTTGAAAGATAGTTTTACAATGGAACATTTTGTTTTTGAAACATGGACCGCAGGTCAGATTGCGGAAGATGATTTCTTGGCCGCCTGTGAGCTTCATTTTGCCGCCTTTCCCAAGCCAGGCCGCACGCTGAACGAGGTGGTCGCCAAAAAACGCCCTGTGTGGATGGATGTTGACCTGAGCCCTGATGCGGCGGCCGATCCGCCTCCGCAACGCCATGTGTTGCGTGAAAACGGCAAGGTGCTGGCCAATGCGGCGGTGTTGGTGCGTGCGATTGAGACCTCGGCGGGTTTGCTCACGGTGTGTGGTTTGTTTGATGTGGCCACGCATCCCAGTGCCCGCGGCCGGGGCTTGGGGGGCGCGACAGTGCAAACGGTGTTTAATGCCGTGGACGCGGGCACATATGCTTTTTGTGTGTTTCAAACCGGCGAGGCTCGCGCTTTTTATGAAAAATTGGGTGCTGCGGTGGTGGACAATCGCATTGTGAATTCGCATGCCGCCACCGACCCTGAGGCCAACCCCTTTACCGACACGCATGTGATGCGATACCCCGCCGACACCGCAGGCCGAACCCCATGGCCCGAGGGACTCATTGATTTGCGTGGCCCGGGGTATTAGAGCTGAAGGAATTAGAGAGCACGTGTGTTGGGAATGTCCGATTGATCTTGCTGGCCGTGCTAAGCTAGCCGCGTTATCCCATTTAAAAAGAGAACTCCCATGACGCTTGATCCTTTTAACGCTCGCAAGACCCTCGACACGCCTTTGGGCGCAAAAACCTACTACGACCTGGCCGCGTTGCGTGGCGTGGGTGAAATATCGGCGTTGCCTTATTCCATTCGGGTGCTTCTCGAGGCGGTGCTTCGCAATCTCGATAATTATGTGGTGACCGAAGATCACGTGAAGGCCTTGGCGGGTTATGACGCCAAGAATGTGGGCGAGGTGGAGATCCCCTTTAACCCCGGCCGTGTGGTGTTGCAAGACTTTACGGGTGTTCCTGCGGTGGTCGACTTGGCTGCCATGCGAGCTGCCATTGTTCGCATGACAGGCAATGAGGCCGATGCCTCAAAGGTGAACCCTTTGGTGCCTTGCGATTTGGTGATTGACCACAGCGTGCAAGTGGATGCCTTTGCAAGCGGCATGGCCTTGTCGATCAACATGGACAAAGAATTTGAGCGTAACAATGAACGCTATGAATTTTTGAAATGGGGTCAACAAGCGTTTAATAACTTTCGTGTGGTTCCACCTGCGACGGGCATTGTGCACCAAGTGAACTTGGAGTATTTGGCCAAAGTGGTGTGGGAAACCGAAGACGGGGTTTTGTTCCCCGACAGTTTGGTGGGCACTGACAGTCACACGACGATGATCAACGGTTTGGGCGTGGTGGGTTGGGGTGTGGGCGGCATTGAGGCTGAAGCGGTCATGCTGGGGCAACCCATTTACATGCTTATTCCTGAAGTGGTGGGCGTGAAGCTTGTCGGCAAGCTCAAAGAAGGCGTCACCGCCACCGATTTGGTGCTGCGTATTACCGAGGTGCTGCGGGGCCACGGCGTGGTGGGCAAATTTGTTGAGTTTCATGGCCCGGGTTTGGCAGGCATGTCGCTTGCAAACCGCGCCACCATTGCCAACATGGCCCCGGAATATGGCGCCACCATGGGATTTTTTCCGGTGGATGAACAAACCACCAAGTACCTGCAATTGACTGGCCGCGATGAAAAACTCATTGGCACGGTTGAAGCCTATGCCAAGGCCAATGGGTTCTGGCGCGATGACCAGGCCAGCATTGTTTACACCGACGATGTCGAAATTGACATGGCCACCATTGAGCCTGCTCTTGCAGGCCCCAAGCGTCCGCAAGATCGCATCAGCCTTAGCGACATGAAACCTGCGTGGGAGAAAAACCATGCAGGCATTCGCGGGCAGGGTGGTCAAGGCAATGCCACCACCGTGGTGGCTCCCAAAAGTGCGTCGGTGACGTATGACGGCGAAACCTTTGATTTTGTCGATGGCCATGTGGCCATTGCCGCCATCACCAGTTGCACCAACACCTCCAACCCCGAGGTGATGTTGGCAGCAGGGTTGGTGGCCAAGAAGGCCAACGCGCTGGGCCTGACACGCAAGCCTTGGGTGAAAACCAGCTTGGCGCCAGGCTCCAAGGTGGTCACCGAGTATTACAACCAAGCCAACCTCACTGGTGACCTTGAAGCCTTGGGCTTTCACACCGTGGGTTATGGCTGCACCACCTGCATTGGCAACAGTGGCCCGCTGCCTGAGCCCATTAGCAAAGCCGTGAACGAACACGATTTGGTGGCTTGCTCGGTGCTCAGTGGCAACCGCAACTTTGAAGGTCGCATTGGGCCTGACCTCAAGTGCAATTACCTTGCCAGCCCGCCCTTGGTGGTGGCCTATGCCATTGCCGGTACGGTGAACATCGACCTTCAAAACGATGTGCTGGCCCAAGATAAAAACGGCAATGATGTTTACTTAAAAGACATTTGGCCCACGCAACAAGAAGTGGATCATTTGGTGAGCACGTGCGTGACCCGCGAGCAGTTCACTGAGCAATACGCTGATGTGTTCAAAGGCCCTCAAGCGTGGCAAGATGTTGCCGCCAGCACTGGCGATCTTTACGGGTGGCAAGACAAATCCACCTATGTTCAAGAGCCACCGTTTTTCGTGGGCCTTACGCCTGATTCCAAGCCCATCGAGCCCATCACTGGGGCGCGTTGCTTGGCCAAGTTGGCCGACAGCGTGACCACGGATCACATCAGTCCGGCCGGTGCCATTAAACGCGGCACCCCCACAGCAGATTATTTGGATGCCAATGGCGTGCCGGTGAGCATGTACAACAGCTACGGAAGTCGTCGTGGAAACGACCGCGTGATGACCCGTGGCACGTTTGCCAACGTGCGGGTGAAAAACGAGTTGGCCCCCGGCACCGAAGGCGGCTTTACCGTTGATTTCAGCGGATTGGATGTTGCGGCAGATGCGGCGACGCTTCCTGAAGGGTGCCCCGCCACAGGCGTGGGGAATGCCCCGGTGCGTTACATTTATGACGCGGTGCAAAACTACAAACAAGCCAACACCCCCTTGGTGGTGCTGGCAGGTGACGACTACGGCATGGGCAGCAGCCGCGACTGGGCGGCCAAAGGAACGTTCTTGCTTAACGTGAAGGCCGTGATTGCCAAAAGCTTCGAACGCATTCACCGCAGCAACTTGGTGGGCATGGGCGTGTTGCCGTTGACATTCGCAGACGGCCAAGATGCCGAATCGCTTGGCCTTGATGGAACCGAAACCTTTGCAATACCAGTGGCCGACGACGTGACACCACGGCAAACCATCAAAGTGACTGCGGTAAAGGCCGACGGAAGCAAGGTCGATTTCAACACACTCTGCCGCATTGATACGCCGGTCGAAGTCGATTACTACCGCAACGGTGGCATTCTCCACACCGTGTTGCGTAATATGGCCAAAGGTTAAAAGGCGGATCAATGCATGGTCACGCGAAGCGTGACCATGCCGCATTGAAACCGCAGCGCAGCGAAGGTTCCGCGACCTCCGGGAGCGATACCCGTGTCGAAGTCGATTACTACCGCAACGGCGGCATTCTCCACACCGTGTTGCGTAATATGGCCAAGGGTTAAAAGGCGGATCAATGCGGCGTCACGCGAAGCGTGACCATGCTGCATTGAAACCGCAGCGCAGCGAAGGTTCCGCGACCTCCGGGAGCGATACCCGTGTCGAAGTCGATTATTACCGCAATGGCGGCATTCTCCATACCGTGTTGCGTAACATGGCCAAGGGATGAAGGGGCTGAGTGGCTAAGTGAAAGGCATGCTGTTGGCGGTTTGTTGTTGTGCGGCAGTATTCGCGCGTAATATCCCAAGGCAAACACGACGTCACGAAGGCGCAAAGGCACGAAGGAAGCAAGTGCAGCAAATGAAACTTTATTTATTGGGCGAAATGCTTTACGCCAAGACGCCAAGAAAGGCAGGGTGGCAGGCCATTTGCCTTCTT
>JAZGFZ010000140.1:0-2012 GCA_036480015.1 Algisphaera sp.
ACGGTCTGTTCTTGGCGCTGCTCCACAACAAGCACACCACGTTCAAACCGGCCGCCTGTTTGGACCGTGCGATGTTTGTGCTGGGCATCCACCAGCACCTCTAAATCCATGGCATAAGTCAACAGTCGGTCGGCTTCAGGGCCCAAAAAGTCCAACTGCGCATCGCCTGCATACGTGCCGCCATCCAAGACGGTCACAGGGCCTGCGTCCAGCTTCAACGCGGTGCTGTTGGTCAGTCGCACGCCACGCATGGGGTGCTTGGCCTGCACTTGGTTGTTGTAAACACTCACCGGCGTTGCAGCAATCCCTTCTTGAACAATGGGCAACATGGCCGAATCACCACGGGCCAAGGTCACCGGTTCGCTCAGCGTGTAAGCAAACAACTCACCCATTTCACCCGACGTGGCCGCAGCGGACACACTCCCCATCCCCCCATCCCCGTCCGCCGCCGCAGCCATGGGCGATGGCGCCGCCATCGCCGGCATTGATTTCATCGATCGCATATTTCTCTCCCGTTCAACGACGATCTCCTCTGCCATCTCCATGTCTTGCTCATACCGCTGAGGCCGCAGTCCGGCATAACGTTCTTGCTCCACCACAGGCCGTTGCAAAAATTCGGGCGAATACAAATCTTGCACAAAACTCACCGGCCGTCCCGACACCAAGGTCACTGCCACATTCTCCCAATCACGATCGGTGGTGTTGTCCACCACGGCCCACCCCTGCAAATTCGCCGATTCCCCTTGAGCCAAAGGCGAAAGGTCCAGCCGGTAGCTCAGCTTCCACAAGGGGCTGGCTTGCAGGTATGACAGCGCCGCATCATCCGACGCTTGGGCAAAGTGCACCGCCAAGGTTTTTTTGCGTGTGTCACGCGACGCGGCCAACAGTTCCAAGGCCGACTTTAGCTCGTTGGCCAATCGCTCATCGGCCACGGTCAACTCATTCACTTGGGCCAAATTGGCCTCGGTTACCCCCGATGCCGTGGCAAGCGTAAGCATTTGCACCACTTCGGCGGGATCTCCCTCTTTGGGTTGCGTAACCGTTCGTGTTTCCACGCCCAGCACCCGCCCCTGAACGGCTTCGCGTCCGCCCTCAAACGTCAGGCTCACCTTCACTCCACGCAAACGCTCAAGTAAATCAAACCGCCCTGTCACACCGCGTAAATCCACGCCAAATCCCCCCAGCCGTTGGTCCAAGTCGGCCTGGCCGGGATAACTCACCGACGCGCCGCCTGAAGCCCCGGACAAAGTCAACGATTTAAGCGCATCGTTTAATTCATCGGCAGTGAACTCTAGCCGCACCTCGCCACCTGCAGGCACCGACCCTGCATGCCGAAAAAACCCCACACCACTTGAAAACAGCGTGATGGATTGCAAGGGCATTTCAACCGCTTGTAAATCGACGACGACAAGGGGAGCGGGCTGAGCCATGCTTGAAGTACATCCAAAAAGAAGGGTGGGCGAAAACGCAAGGGCGGCGATGAGAAGCGATCGGGTTGACATGCGGGCCATCAGAGAATCTCCAAAAGGCAAAAAAATGAAAGCAAAAAAAGGAACGACTAGTTGTATTGACGCACCCAGCGTCACCAAGTTCCACCTTTACCATAACAATTGCTCTAAACCCAACAAAAAAACGGCGGCCCCGCAAAGGGCCGCCGTCATTATTATTTAGATGTTTTGCGTCTAATCAATCGCGACGACGACGGCCCAGCAGAGCACCCAAGCCCAAAAGGCCCGCCACAGCGGCCGACGGGGTGGGCACGGTTGCACCACCGTTGTTGCCGCCAGTGTTCGGATTGGTGGGAGTCACAGGCGCGACAGGCGTCACGGGGGTAACTGGCGTCACGGGAACAACAGGCGTCACGGGAACAACAGGCGTCACGGGAACCACAGGTGTCACGGGGACAACAGGCGTCACAGGGACAACAGGCGTCACAGGGACAACAGGCGTCACAGGAGCCAAGGTCGCAACAATGCTTTCAATAATCACGAGGTGAGGAGCCCGAAGCGATG
>JAZGFZ010000141.1:0-8040 GCA_036480015.1 Algisphaera sp.
CAAAGCAAACGACCACACGCAGGCTCCCAATCCACCGCCAAGCAGGGGGTTGATCTTGAAAACCATCTCACGCAAAGGCGCAAAGCCCGCAAAGCAAGGCAATCAAACCTTTGCGTGAGGCACTGTCTTATTAGAACGTTCAGAGAAAAACGAGCCACTCCGTAATGTGTCCATATTCAACATCCCAAGGCCAACACGAAGGCTCAAAGGCGCGAAAGAAGACATTAAGGCAAGGCGCGTTGAGGATGCTTTGGGGATGCTTTGGATTCTTTAGGGGATTCTTTAGGGGCCAGGCCCTATCAATCCCTATCAATTCCCTATCAATCCTCAAAACAACTGGGGATTTCACTCACACCCGCAGCTGAACCTCGCTGCCCAGCACTTTGGCGTACCGGCGACGCACGGGTTCCACCACTTGTTCAATAAACGCATCCACCTGCTCGGGGGCCCGGCCTACAAAAGCGGCAGGGTCCAATACGCCTTCCAAATCCAGCCCCGCAAAGGCGGGCTCGCCTTTTAAGCGATCCAGCAAATCGTTGTCGGCGGCCTCGCCTTTGACCCGTGCGGCCGCGGCTTGACTGTGTTCACGAATCACCTCGTGAAGCTCTTGCCGGTCGCCGCCGTTTTGCACCGCGGCCATCAGCAGGTTTTCGGTGGCCATAAACGGCAACTCTGCCGCAAGGTTGCGTTTCACTGTTTCGGGATACACCACCAAGCCGCCGGTGACATTCACCAACAAATCCAAAACGCCATCCAATGCCAAAAACGGCTCGGGTATCGTGAGCCGACGACACGATGAATCGTCCAGCGTGCGTTCAAACCATTGTTCAGCCGCGGTCACAAAAGGCGTTTGCACCAAACCCATGACAAAACGCGACAACCCGCAAATACGTTCGCTGCGCATCGGATTACGCTTGTATGCCATGGCCGATGAACCAATTTGACTCTTTTCAAAAGGCTCTTCCATCTCTTTGCGGTTGGCCAGCAAGCGAATATCCGTCGCGCACTTGGCCGCGGCGGCTGCCGCACCCGCCAAGGCCGCGCCCACTTGAGCATCCATCAACCGTGGATAGGTTTGACCTGTCACCACAAAACGGTCGTTCGGATCAAAGCCCATTTTCTCCGTCACCAGCGCATCAAGCTTGTCCACCTTGGCGTGGTCGCCCTCAAACAAGGCCAAAAAACTGGCCTGTGTTCCGGTGGTGCCCTTCACCCCACGAAAGCGCAACCGACTCATGCGATATTCCACATCTTCCAATGCCAAGGCCAAATCTTGCGCCCACAATGTGGCGCGTTTGCCCACCGTCGTGGGCTGGGCGGGCTGATAGTGGGTAAAGCCCAGCGTGGGGCGATCGCGATGCTCTGCGGCAAAACGTCCCAAGCGATCAATGGCGTTGGCCAGCTTGCCTGCAATCAACGTTAAGGCATCGCGCAACAACACTAACTCGGCATTGCACACCACAAATTGACTGGTCGCCCCCAAGTGAATGATCCCCCGTGCTGCGGGGGCTTGATCGCCCAGCGCATGCACATGGGCCATCACATCGTGGCGCAACTTCTTTTCGTAAACCGCTGCGGCGTCCAAGTCCACCGTGTCCAAGTTCGCCCGCAATTCCGCCAATTGAGCATCGGTGATTTTCAAACCCAGCGTTTGCTCTGCCTCGGCCAAGGCCAACCACAATTCGCGCCACAGGCCAAACTTTCGACGCGGCGACCAAATGGCCTGCATCGCCGGTGAGGCATTGCGGCTGGCAAGGGGGGACACATACACGCTGGCTGGATCTTGTGACATAAAAAAGGCCGCCGGCAACCGGCAAAAAAGGGGGTGAAAGGGATGTCGAAAGGGATGCAAACGGGTGGGAACGGAGCACAGACAAGCTAACGCACTGCCGCAGGTCACACGACCGGCCCTTGGGTGGTCATGGTAACCTGAGCGGACACAGTTCATCGCAATATCCACCGCACCACCTTTCTAAATGGGTTCGCGCCCGACACCCTGTTCTTCTTGCCACTCTTTTTTGTCACCCCTGCCACGATGGACCACCCGTCTTCCAACACCGCCGACCTTGACCACGCCCGCAGCGGCGACCGCGCGGCCTTGGGCCGATTGTTGAAAACCCACGAACGACGGGTTTTCAACGTGTGCCTGCGCATGGTGAACCATGCCGATGATGCCGCCGAACTCACCCAAGACACCTTGGTCAAAGTGGTTCAAAACATCGACGGCTTTCGCGGCGACAGCCAATTCACCACCTGGCTTACCCGCATTGCCATGAATTTGGCCATTTCGCATCTGCGCAAACGCAAATTACGCCACACCACCTCACTCGACACCGCCGGAACCCCCGCCCTTAAGCTCGCAGGCGGGCTTTCGCAAACATTGCCCCAAACACGGGAACCCGACGCCTACTCACGCGTCGAACAAAATGACGACTTGCGCCAGCTTTACCAAGCCCTCGCCGAACTCGACACCGACCAACGTGCGGTGATTGTGTTGCGCGACATCGACCAAATGGACTATCAAAACATCGCCGAAACCCTCGAAGTGCCCGTGGGCACGGTTAAAAGCCGCTTGTTTCGCGCTCGTTTGGCCCTACGCCAACGCCTCAAACCCGCTGTCACCCACTGACTTGCCTAACTGCCTGACTGCCTGACGCCGACACTTCCGAACACCCCGCAAAACGCCTTCAAAACCAACGCTCAAAGAACCACACCATGGACCCGCGCCACGACCCCAACCTCATTCTCGGTTATCTCGAAGGCGATCTCACGCCCGACGATCAGGCCAAAATAGAGGCCCTGCGCACCGCCGACCCCGACTTTGCCGCCCTGCTTGACGGCATGCAAAGCGATCGTCAATTGCTGCAAAGCGCCACCCCCGCCGCGCCCCCTGCCGGACTCACCGACATTGCCTTGGCCGGCCTCGAACGCTCCATGCTGCTAGACAATCACGACGCCATCGCCGCGCGTCCCACCCGCCGCTCACGCTTTCGCCTGGCCCCCTTGCTTACCTACGGCGGCATCGCCGCTGTGCTTGCACTCACCGCAGGCGCCGTACTCAACTCATTACGTCCCCCCGAGGCCGCCGCCCCCGTTGCAAACACCCCCGCAAGCGAACCCTTCGACATCGCCCAAGCCCCCATTCAAGCCCAACGCGAAATCGCCCGCCGCGACCGCGCCGCCGTCGCATTCGACACAACAGGCTCGACAGACACGACAGACGCATTGGGCGCATCAAACACCCAACGTTTAGAAAAGAAAAAAGAAAACGTACTGCAAGAAAACCTACCTCAAGAAGAAGTCGCGCTAGCCAAAGCCACCGACACTGATTCCATCGACGCCGCCGGTATTGCATCCAACTCCTTCGCCGACGACTCAAACACCGGCTCACGAATCGCCGCGTCAAAACAAGTCGCCCAAGCCGCACCCGCCACCGTCGCATCCAGCGCCTTCGAAAAAACCAACACACTCAACGAAGCCGACGCCACCGGTGAATCCCACCCGCGTGTTGCCAAAACGCAGCAACCCACAACAACCCATGCCCCCCAAGCCATGACCGCCGCCACCCTCTCCGATCACCAAGCCAAAACCCTTGGCATGGATTCACTTCACGACACCGGCGCACAAGCCCAAGGCCTGCTATCCCTAGCCGCCCAAGATTCCCCCCAAGAAGTCGCCGCGAAAGTCGCTTTAGAAACCAACGCCCAGCCCAAATCCATTTCATCTGAAGCCCTGGCGTTGACCGACATCAAAGACTTCAAAGAAACAGAATCCCTCGTCGGCGCCAGCACCGCCATCATGGGCGGCACCCCACAAACACGCTCCAAAAACAAATCCGATTCGCTCCGCATTTCACCAAACACCCAAGCCGAAACCGCCCTCCTTCTACAAACTGTTTTTTCAAACGACCTCACCCCAAACCCCACCACCACGCCCCCCCAACCCAACTGGGCCCAGCCCCTCCACCGCCTCGGCGACGACTGGACCCGCTGGACCACCCTCCCTTAAGCAACAAGGGAAGGCCGAGCACAAAGGGGTTTTGGGCGAGGGGCCAAGAGGACGAGACGCAAAACAAACCTCGATTCATAAAACAAGCGGTAAGCCTGCGGCTCCAAAAAACCAAGGTCTTTCCCGTATCTCGGTGCCCCCAGCCTCTCAAAAACCTCAAAAAAGCATAAAAAAAGGCTGTAAGGCATCCAAACGCCCTTTAATCTCTTTTTTCTTATTCAGAAAAAGAATTAATGTTGCTTATTGCGTTCTCTTTCGTCCGGTGCTATGCTTAAAAAAAAGTAACAGCTTACTCTTCCTAGGTAACTGATTACTTAATCAAGAAACAGCTCTCTCCCCCTTAGTCCGCTCCCTCGCCCCTTTGCCTCCCAATCTTGCCTCATTTTTACCCCGCCCCGCTTTATTTGCCCCACTCGCCCCCTCCTTTTATTTGTTTTTCATGACCCATCAGTGGTCTTTTGCGTTTTTTTCTTTTTCGTTTCAGTTGAAAGGTTCGTCTTATGAAGTCTCGTTCCAAGAAGTTGCGTCAATCCAGTCCGTCCCGTAAACAAACACCCCGGGAGAAAAGAGAGGTTTTCAAAGCCCCTGTTTTTGAAAACCTCGAAGAACGACAGTTGATGTCGGGTGCCATGTATGTGGGGACAAACTTGGCAGAAATTGTGCCAAGCGAACTCAACGTGAATGACCGCCGCTACAACAGCAGTAACCGAACGCATTACTACAACGTCATGGGCGCCGGAACAACACCCTTCAACGACTTAATGAAACATGCCCAATGGAAAAGAGGCAGCGGCGGCGCTCCCGTCTTGGACAATGGAAAACCTGGAAGCTACATAAGCGTCCTGAGCGGAAACGGCAGTTACACCCTCAGGGCCCGGGCCTATGCCAAGGTCAAAATTGCCGCTATTGGCGGCAGCCAAAAAATAAATGGCCAAGCCTCGGCCACGATCACCCTCAACAACTCCGCAAGCACCGTGAGAATTAGCGGGGGAGGGAACAGGATGCTTTTCCGCGTCACCCTCTTGGGCGGCAGCGTGAATAGCTCCAAGGTCAGCCTGATTAAACACGGCCGCCGCGGCACATTTGACCCCACCTTCACCAACGACCTCGCCATCTACAACAATGGCACGCTTCGGTACATGGATTGGGGGCAAACCAACCACAACAAAATCCGAAATTGGAGCGGTCGACCCACCACAAGCAACAGCCAGGGCGAAATTCTGCGATGGAACTCTTCAGAGACCCAAGCCAATCGCGGAGTGGGTGTTGCGATCGAGAATATGGTGGCCTTGTCCAATCAGACAAACAAGAACGCTTGGTTCACCGTCCCCGCCCGAGCCACCGACGCCTATGTTCGGAGCATGGCCGGTTATATCAAACGTAGCCTGAAGACAAACCTCAAAGCATTCATCGAATACAGCAATGAAACGTGGCACGGCGGGTTCTCGTCAACCTCATACGTCAACGATCAAGGTCGGCGTCATGGCTTTGGATCCGGCGCTGCCGCGGGCGCCAAATTCACGTCATACCGCTCTGCGCAAATCTGGAAAATTTTCTACGACACCTACGGAACAACTGCCGCAAACGCCCGCGTTGTCAAAGTCATTGCCAGCCAAGCAGGCAACGCAGACACCGGCGATCAACGGCTCAAAGCCTTTCATGAAGTGGGGGCATTCAAAAACATTAAACACAACGGACAACAAGTCTTGCCCGATGCTTTGGCAATCGCCCCTTACTATGCGAACCGCGTGGCCAACAATCAGGGCCACTGGGGAGGTCAATTCCACAATGTCTTCCGAGGACTCAAACGCGATTTCACGCGATTGAATGCCGCAGGCCGAGTCACGAAAATCATTAACGAAACGCGAGACAGCCTGACCAAAGACGTTCGAGATTACACCGGAGCCATCAAAAAAAGCGTTACCAAAACGGTTCGGGAAAATAAAACCATTGCAAACAAGCACAATGTGCATTTGATCAACTATGAAGGCGGGTCGCACCTCGTCGCAGGCGGTGGCGCTTCCAAAAACAATGACCTCACCCAGGCCCTTGCGGGCGCCCACCGCGACAACCGCATGGGATCTATCGAAGCCCAGTACCTCAATATTCTCCGTGACAATGGCGTGTCTCTGCACACCCAGTTCAACCACTCTGGAGCCTCCTCCAGCGTTGGGTCATGGGGACTCATGGAACACCAGAATCAAGGCACACCCCGATACTATGCCCTTAAAAGCTGGTCCAGTCGCAACAACCCAGGCAACCTCGCGCCAAACGCCCGGGCCGGCCGAGACATCACCCAATCTTCGGGCCGCGTTCGACTCGATGGCAGCAATTCCCACGACCTTGATGGCACCATTCAAAATCTCTACATCTGGAAAGAAAACGGTCGTGAAATTGGTCGCGGCAAGGTGATCACTAGAACCTTCTCCCGCGGCACACACAACGTCACCCTCAGCGTGAAGGATAATCGCGGAAGATGGAACACCGACACCCGGAAAATCACCATCGGAAACGGTGGCCCCAGCAATCCCGGCACCGGCACCCAAACGCTTTATCAGCTGGGCCGCAGTTCAACTGCTGGTGTCACCGGCTCTGCCCTTCTCGCGGGCTGGGGAACCCAGGTTAGAAAGGTCGGAAACGCCTATGAATCACGCGGAAAAAACGCCAACGCGGGCAGCAACACCCCGCGAACACTACGGCAAGCGCTCGATCATGGGGAATACACGAAATTCACCATGACGCCCCCCAGCGGCAAGAAGCTCGACATTCGCAATGCCGAGATCAAAATCACCATTAAACGAAAGAGCAACTGGCTCTCACCTAAAAAATACACCCTATACGCCAAAACCGCGACGGGATGGGTTCACCTTAAAACCGCAACGAACACCAGCACCAGCGCGAAAACCTACACCTTCGGAAACGTCAACAACAGTAAACTTCTCACCAACCGACCTATCGAATTCCGCCTCTACGCCTACGAAGGACGCTGGGCCAATTCGTGGAACTCGTCGGGCAATATCACCAATATTGTCGCGAAAGGGAAACTTCGATAACGGCGACATTGATGGCGACCGCAACAACAACGCCATCATCACTTCCAAAATGAGTACGGGTGCTTTAACGAACCCTCAAACACGCTTTGGAAACGCCTCAAACAAGTCCATAAAAACGCCCGCTCGTCTCCTTTTAAAGGAGGCGGGCGGGTTTTCGTTCAAGCGAACCTGATGGCAACTCTCTGCGCATTGCCAAATGGCCACAAAGAAACAAATCCACCCTCTACACCGCCCGACGTTTCAACCTAAAATGACCACTTGATCAAGGGTTAGCAAAAGCCCCCTCAAAAAAGGTATTCAATGGCAACATTACGACAAGTCGCCCAATTGGCCAACGTAAGCCCTGCAACGGCCAGCCGTGTCTTGGGCCGATCACCCAACGCATTGCGGGTAAGCGAAAAAACAACCCAACGCGTTCGCGACGCCGCCGAGCAATTGGGCTACCGCGTGAACTACCACATGCAAGCCGTTGCAACCGGGCGCACGCTCACCACGGGCTTCATCACCAGCACCAAAGTCCACCACCACCTGAGCTTCGGCGCAGGCGACCTGTACTTCGAAGCCCTACGACGCGGCGTTGATTATTCGCTTCAAGAAGAAGGCTCAACACTCTTAAGCGTTCGCCCCAACCCTCAATTCTCCGCACTCGCACAAGCCGTTCACTATATCGCAGAAAAACGACTCGATGCACTGATCGTTCCCTCTTACGACGGTATCGTCGATCATTTAAACCAAACCCCTGAAGACCTCCCTGTGGTGGTGGTCAACCATGCCGAAGAAATCAACCGAACACAAGTTTCTTTTAATTCTGAAAAGGCAATCCAGCAAATCGTCCAACACCTCAAAGCGTTAGAACATCGCACCGTACTGTGGTTCGGCCCCATTGCCACAGACAAAAACAGCACACCCGCACAACGGCAACAATGCTTCGTCGAGAGCACTCGGGAAGCCGGCTTAAAAAGCATTCTGTGCCTTGCGA
>JAZGFZ010000142.1:0-10896 GCA_036480015.1 Algisphaera sp.
ATTGGGGTTGAATAAGCAAGATGTGAGGCATGGTGGTCGAACTCCCGGTGGCAAACGTTTCGCTAGAGGCGGACGGATATGGGGCGCTATCGTCTGTTTTAGATGGGCGGTGGGGGCTTTGACCTCATTTGAAGGATTGGGGCAGTGGGTTTGAAATGGTTGCGCGGGCTGCATGGGGCAAAGAAGCGACTTACACTTAGACGGTGCCTTTGAATCGTGGTTTAAGCCTCGGCGTTCAAGGGCATGGTTATCGGGAGTTGCGGTCCAAGGCAGAGTGCCGAGCATGAAGTGCAATACCCGATTAGATTAAGCCTGTTGGACTGTTTGGTTTGTTCAATTTGAATCCCCCACCCCCTTTACACGCTACGAGACCCCTTCGATGAAAGCCGCCTTGCTCTACGGAACTTGCACTGGAAAAACCGAAGCCGCCGCCGAATTGATTCGCGACGAATTTCCTGATGATTTCTTTGACACCTACGACGACATTGCTCAAGTGGGGGCCGAAGGCCTTTCAGGCTATGACTTTGTGATTTGTGGCGTGCCCACTTGGGATGTGGGGGAAATTCAATACGACTGGCAAGACGTGATGGATCAACTTGATGAAGTTAATCTTGCAGGCACCAAGGTGGCTATGTTTGGGATGGGTGATCAGGGGGGCTACCCCGACACTTATCAAGACGCCATTGGCATGGTGTATGAGAAACTCGTGGAGTGTGGGGCCGAGGGTAAAATTGGGTTTACAGAGACCGCAAGTCATGATTTTGAAGCATCACGGGGTGTGATTGACGGAAAGTTTTGTGGTTTGGCTCTTGACGATGACTGCCAGCCCGAGCTGACCGAGCAGCGGGTTTTGGATTGGGCAGAGCAGCTTAAGAAAGAGCTGGGCGTGTCTTGATCGCCTGTTCTGATACGTGCGGGCGGTCGGCTCTTGTATGAAAGAGAGTCGCGAAGAAGCATCGCGGAGTGAATCGGTTCTTTTTACTGGTGGAGATCAAGCCATGGATGGTTTGGACAAAGAGGCATTGGGATTACTGCTGGCCAGCCTTGGCCGTGATTGCCGTTACGCGGTTTTGATGTACTACGCCGATGATTTAACGGCCCAGGAGATTGCGCTGGTGCTTGATCGGCCTGCTTGCAGCATTGAGCGATGGCTTCAAGCGTTTCGGGTTGAGGCGTCGTGTCTTTTGACGGTTTCGATCGCGTGATTTCGAGAAGGCTTCGCCTTGTTTTCAACAGAGCGAAGGCGGCTTGGTGGTGTTGTTTGAGGGCTTGGGGTGTGCGGGCGGGGCGTTTTTTTTGAATCCAATGGCGATATGAAATCGCGGGGTGGTGTGTGGGCTTTTTTTTTGCAACGTTTTTTAGGGTCAATAGGGCGATAAAAGGATTGTGATGACTCGGCGCGTCTAGTAAGCCGTGTAGATGTAAATGATTATAGATTCTCCGCAAGTCATCAAGTGAGCCATTGACATGTGGGGAAGGCTGCCGATACGATGGAGTCGCCAGCGTTTTAAACGGCCATGGCGCGCCTTCGTTTACAGGATCGGAGCCCTGTAGCGAAGGTTTTTTGTTGCGCCCAAGGTGTTTTTTGGGATTTTCGAGAGCGTTCGCAGGCCGGATTACGACAGCTTTCCCACGCTTCTGTGGGAGGGGTGTTGCGGCCGCTGGGTTTGCGTTGCGGTGATCGCGCCGAGACACTTCGTGGGTGAACTTTTTAGCCCATCTTTATTTGGCGGATCCCACCCCTGATTCCATGTTGGGCAACTTGTTGCCCGACCTGCATCGTGGCCCGCTTGACGCCCAGGCGTTGGGGGCTGAGGTTTGGCGTGGGGTGAATTTACATCGCCGAACCGACGCGTTCACCGACACGCACCCTGTGTTTGAACGGTCACGGGCTCGCTTGCGAGAGGAGTACGGGCATTTTGCGGGGGTTTTGGTGGATATTTTTTACGACCATTGCCTTTCGGTTCACTGGTCTGCGTATCACGATCAAAGTCTTTCGGCTTTTATTGCGGGGGCTTACGCCATGCTAGAGGCGACGACTTGTGATCTTGCGCCGCGCACCCGTGTTGTGCTTGGCATGCTTTGTCGTGAAGATTGGCTTACGCCCTATGCCACGATTGAGGGGATGGCTCATACCCTTGGGCGGCTTTCGGCCCGGGTGTTTGAGCGTAGTGGCCGACGGGTTACGCTTGAAGCGTCTGCGGTCGTGTTGGAGTCAGAATTTGACGCCTTTGCAGATGATTTTTCTGAATTTTTCCCCCAATTGATGGCCTACCTTGGCGTCGTGTC
Source organism: Algisphaera sp. (assembly GCA_036480015.1). Lineage (GTDB taxonomy): Bacteria > Planctomycetota > Phycisphaerae > Phycisphaerales > Phycisphaeraceae > Algisphaera. Next base: position 2,290 of record JAZGFZ010000142.1, read on the forward strand.
GCGAAAGAATGCATGTTGAACTTTCCCTTGATGGTTTCTTTGAAATGCCCGCGGATGTTTATGTCGTGGGTCGCGACGGTTTGTTTGGCTTGGTCTCCACAAGTGTTCGGACAGCCTGGCGCAGTGGCAGAAGCGTCCGGCGAGGTGCTAACGCTTGCAGATTCTGACGTTGCTTCAGGTGCGGCGCCCTCGTTTTATTTTGAAAACGACGGCACCTTTATGCGGCCCAATGACCACACTGACCGACACTACACCTCGGGCCAAGGGGTGTCGGTTGCGTGGCGGGGTGCGGGGCGAAAATGGGCACAGAGCTTGGGAATTAAAGCCGACGGCACAGCCATGGGCTTGGTGCTTGCGCAGCAAATGTTCACGCCCGATGACATTGAATTAACGCCTGCGCCAGGCGATCGCCCTTATGCGGGCTACTTGTTTGCGGGTGGGTTTTGGCAGCGGCAGTGGGGCGGCGTGTTTGACCATGTCCAGTTGGATTTGGGGGTGGTGGGGCCGTCGTCGCTAGCCGAAGAAACGCAAGAGGCCATTCACGCTTTTTCGTATGCGCCCGATCCCGATTGGGACACGCAGTTGCGCGACGAGTTGGCCGTGAACCTCACGCTGCGCCGCAAGTGGCGACTGGACTTGGGCGAGTCGTCATTGGGCGGTCGCCCCATGACGCTGCAATTGATCCCGCGGGTGGAAGCCGACTTGGGCACGGTTTACCGCCGCGTTGGCGCAGGGGTGATGCTGCGTTATGGCTATCACTTGCCCAACGATTTTGGCCCCGGACGCATGTTGGATCTTGCCAGCGAAATCAACAGGCCCTTTGAAGGGCGAGCCGCAGGGCTAAGCACCTATGTGTTTGGCCGGGCACTGGGCCGCTATGTTGACTGGAACACATTTCTAGACGGCAGCAACGCCCGCAATCCCAGTCCGTCGGTTGAGCGTATTGCGTGGGTGGGCGAGTTTTCAGGGGGCTTTGCGGTGGAGTGGAAACGCTACAACCTGCACACCCGTTTGGCGTACATGCAAACCTACACCACACGCGAATTTGAAACTCAGGGCAGTGAAAACACGGTGGGGTCGTTGGCTTTGCGTGTGACGTATCGCTTTTGATTTTTTGCAGCAGTGCTGCAAGCCCAGTCAGTGCGTGGCGTGATCGTGTCCTGCGTGATCGCTGTGTCCCGCGTGGTCGTCATGTCCGCCATGCCCGGCGGCGGTGGTGTTTAAGTTGAGCTCAAGGTCAGCAGCCAAAGGGGTGATGGCGGTGGCTTCAAAGCCTGGGTTAGGCCCGCGGGTGACCTCAAGCTTCAATTCCACTTTGTCGCCCACTTTGATGGCGTCGGTGAGCACGCCTTCGGGAGTGGGAAAGGGCATGGTCATCGCCGGCATCGGCGAGCTTTGCCCCTCCATACCAATGAATGAGGGGATGGCCTCGTGCTGGACCATGAGCTCGCTGCCAAGGTTTTCAGGGCTGGGCAGGGCCTTCACGACGCCGCGGACGAGATAAACATCCACATGGGAAGGGGCGGTGATTTGGGGGGTTTCTTGCGAATCGCACCCTCCGAGCAAAAAAGAAGTGAAAAAAAGGGAGATGAAAAATAAAAGACCGACTCGCATGGTGAGGCTCCTAATCGCGATGGGGCAGGCTGCCCTTGGGCGAAAAAACAAAAAACAGCACAGGTGCTGAACCCTCGGAATAGCCGAAGGCGCTGTGATTTTAGGCCAATGTGAACCAAGCCTTCAGGGAAATTGAAATAAATGTGTGAGGCGGCTTGACAAGGCTTCGGAAATCTGATCCAATGGTTCCCCGCGAGCGACCGACACCTGTCGGAAACGCCTTGCGAACCTAGCCTCGAAAAAAACTTTTCAAAGAGTTTTCAAGAGGCCTTGACAGAACGAATGACGGCCCTATGATGCCCGACCGCTTGCCACCATGGCAGCGGAAACGGTGTCTGCTCCGGCAGTCATTCAGTGAGAAAAACTTCCCTTTTGAGCTTTGCTTTCAAGGGTGAGAATACAACTCGCAGCCGATCTTTGACAAGTGGACAGTTGGGAAATTGCCGCGAGGATGTGCCCTCGTCGTCACGCCGCCATAGGTAGACGACGAGGGACAAATCTCCAATACGCCACGACCGCTTCACGGTTCGTGGTGGGGACACATCCTTGTGGATCGGCATGCCTTACTTCACAGGAGGCGTGCTTAAAGGATGTGAGTAAACCCCAAAATTACCTTCGGACTCTTAGCCGATCCGAAGGGCAGTAGATCGAACCCTTGTGGATGTTTCTACTGTAATGACCGCTTCGAATCTGTCTGCTGTTGACGTAAGTCTTCAAAAGAAGGTTCGAGGTAACAGGTCACTTTTCAACTGAAGATAGCCGCTGAGCACTTTGAGGCTCGGCTTATCAACAAAATTCAATCGAAGAGTTTGATCCTGGCTCAGATCGAACGCTGGCGGCATGGTTAAAACATGCAAGTTGAACGCGAACGGGTCTTCGGACTTTATTAGAGTGGCGAAAGGGCGAGTAATGCATTTCTAACGTACCTCCAGGCCAGGGATAGCATCGAGAAATCGTTGGTAATACCTGATGACCTCGTAACGTCGTATGGCGAAGCGAGCAAAGGCTTGCCACCTGGAGAGCGGGAAATGTCCTATCAGCTAGTTGGTGAGGTAAAGGCTCACCAAGGCTAAGACGGGTAGCGGGTGTGAGAGCACGACCCGCCGCATCGGGACTGAGACACTGCCCGGACTCCTACGGGAGGCTGCAGTAACGAATATTCCGCAATGCGCGAAAGCGTGACGGAGCAATGCCGCGTGCAGGATGAAGCCCCTCGGGGTGTAAACTGCTGTCAGGGTTTAGGAACACAATGACCATACCCAAAGGAAGGACCGGCTAACTCTGTGCCAGCAGCCGCGGTAATACAGAGGGTCCAAGCGTTGATCGGAATCACTGGGCTTAAAGGGTACGTAGGCGGACTGACAAGTATGTTGTGAAATCCCACGGCTCAACCGTGGAACTGCTTCGTAGACTGTCAGTCTTGAGCCCGTCAGGGGTCGTCGGAACTCTAGGTGGAGCGGTGAAATGCGTAGATATCTAGAGGAACGCCAAAGGTGAAGACAGACGACTGGGACGGAGCTGACGCTCAGGTACGAAAGCATGGGTAGCGAACGGGATTAGATACCCCGGTAGTCCATGCCCTAAACGATGTGTACTAGTTCGAGGAGGTTTTAACGCCATCTCGGACGGAGCTAAAGTATTAAGTACACCGCCTGGGGAGTACGGTCGCAAGGCTAAAACTCAAAGGAATTGACGGGGACTCACACAAGCGGTGGAGCATGTGGCTTAATTCGAAGCAACGCGAAGAACCTTATCCAGGGTTTGACATGTATGGATTAACTCCCTGAAAGGGGAGCCACACCTTTTAGGTGGAACATACACAGGTGCTGCATGGCTGTCGTCAGCTCGTGCTGTGAAGTGTCGGGTTAAGTCCCTTAACGAGCGAAACCCCTGTCGTTAGTTGCCAGCAAGTAAAGTTGGGGACTCTAACGAGACTGCCGGTGTTAAACCGGAGGAAGGTGGGGATGACGTCAAGTCCTCATGGCCTTTATGCCCTGGGCTGCACACGTGCTACAATGCCAAGGACAGAGCGACGCGATACGGTAACGTGGAGCAAATCGCAGAAACCTTGGCCCAGTTCGGATTGTGGTCTGCAACTCGACCACATGAAGTTGGAATCGCTAGTAATCGCGTATCAGCTACGACGCGGTGAATAAGTTCCTGAGTCTTGTACACACCGCCCGTCACGTCATGGAAGCTGGGAGTGCCCGAAGTCGCCTTAATTCAAGGGTGCCTACGGCAAGCTTGGTAACTGGGACGAAGTCGTAACAAGGTAGCCGTAGGGGAACCTGCGGCTGGATCACCTCCTTTCTAAGGGATTTCCTTAGACGTGAAAGCGTCGGATATGAATAAGCATTTTGCTTGTTCTTAACACCGGCCAGCGGAGCGATCCGCATCACGCAAGTTAACTCACCCTCGCCTGGAACCATCTTCGGATGAACCCAGATAATCATGTGGTAACACATGGTGAAGGCAATAACCCAACTGTCCGCTTGTCAGCGATCTGCTGCACATGCAACCCCATCTCAAGATGGGGTTGTTTTGTATGCGCCTCCTTGTATGCGCCCCCTTGTATGTGCTCGTTTCGCATGGCCTTTAGCGCAGCTTGGGTGGTCTGATTTCACGAGGTAACCGCTACCCATTTTCATTCGCCAAGAGCCAACAGGTTTCTTCCGTCATTCCCGCGAAGTCGGGAACTCAAATTGGAACGCGAAGGCGGGAACCTAAATTAAAAATGAGAAGGCGGGAACCTAGCAAGCAACGCTGTGTTCTCGCCTTCGCGGGAATGATGCCGACGGGGGGATAAGCAATGTCATGCCTTTGTGTCGGTGAGACGTTGTGTTTTGTCATGTGAATATTGCCATGAGCTCAGAAAAAAAACGTGAGCGTTATTTTTAGAGTGACTTGGGCGGTTTGTTTTTTTTCTCGACCTACAATGACAAGCATGACGCAGCAAAAAAAACGTGATCGACGGGCAAAGAAAAAGCGCTGGCAACAGCGGGGCGGGGCGGGCATGGTGCGAGACCGCGGTCCGGTTCGCGATCCATCAAATCGGGTGACCGGTCCGTTGGCGATGGGCGCGGGCCTTACGATTTTGTTGGTGGTGGCTGCAGCGATCATCATTACCGCAGTGGGCTTTCTTTCTAATTGATGCGTGTGATGCAAAAAATTGAATTCCAAGGAAAAAGTTCCCCCAATGATTCGCCCAACGACTTGGATTACGATGTGGTGGTGGTGGGCGGTTCGATCGCCGGAGCGTCGGTGGCGTTGATGCTTGCACAGCGTGATGCAAATTTACGTGTGCTGGTGATTGAAAATCAAGAAACACTTGGGCGTCGGGTGGGTGAATCGACGGTGGAGCTGAGCACGTATTTTTTTACGCGTGTACTGGGTCTCACGCGGTATTTGAACGAAACGCAAATCAACAAACAGGGGTTTCGCTTTTGGTTTATGAATGATGACGCGCAGTGCATGAGCACATCGACTGAAATGGGCGGCAAATATTTGTCGCGGGTGGGTTCGTTTCAAATCGATCGCGAAGAAGTTGATGCTGAAATCATGCGGCGTGGGGTGGAACGTGGGGTGGAACTTTGGCGGCCAGCACGGGTGCGAAAGTTTGATTTGAAAGAGGGCGGTACGCAAACCTTGACGGTGAAAGTCGATGGCGAAGAGCGAGAAATTCGTTGCCGTTGGGTGGTGGATGCAACGGGTCGCCAGGCGGCATTGGCCCGGCATCGTGACACGTTACGTCCGGTGGACGGGCATCCCAATGCATCGGTGTGGGCGCGGTTTCGAGGCACACTTGATTTTGATTCGCCCGAATTAATGGCTGAGCACCCCGCGTTGATGCGTGGTTTTTTTGGCACGCGAAATACTGCGACCAATCACCTGATTGGCGACGGATGGTGGGCATGGATTATTCCGCTTAAAAACGGCGATACGTCGATTGGTGTGACTTGGGATAAACGCTATTTTGAATGGCCACGCCAGGGCAAAAATGGCGAAAGTGGCACATTGACCGAGCAATTGGTGTCTGTGGTGAACTCCCATCCCGTGGGCCGTCGGGTCATTCGCGACGCAGAATGGATTGAGGGGGACATTCACATTTTGAAAAATCTTTCTTATGTGAGTGACGGCTTTGCAGGCGATGGATTCACACAAGTGGGCGATGCCGCGGGATTCATTGACCCGTTCTACAGCATGGGCTTGGACGCGATGGCGATGACCGCGATGTTGAGTGTGGATTTGATTTTGGCTCAGCAGTCGGGGCAGTGCATTCAAGACATGCTGGTGAAACACAACACGGTGTTGCGCAACACCTACGACCGCTGGAACCAAGCCATTTACCGCAACAAATACGCTTACATGGGCGATTTTGAGTTGATGCGGGCGGCGTTTTTGAATGACATTGGCTTGTATTACTTTGGGCTGGTGATGCCGCCTTACAGATCGGGCGGGGCGACTTTAAAAGACGGCATGTTTCATGGGAAAATAGCACAACCATTTTTTTGGTACATCCGTTGGGTGAATCGACGTTTGGCCGCGATGGGAACAGTGCGTCGGCAACGCGGCACCTTTGGCCGTAAAAATGCAAAGCATCGCATGCTGATTCCAGGCTTTGCGTTCGACTCGGGATTGGCCAAAACGTGCTTGAAAGTGGTGTGGTTGATGTTCAAGCTCGAATTGACCGAGGGCTGGCGATCGTGGCGGCCCGCGAAAGAAAAAGGTGAGAAAACGCCAGACGCAAATGAAAACACAACGCCCTCGTGAGAAGGCGTTGTGTGTGAAGTGGGTGACTCGGTTGTGTTTGGGATGCGGTTTTGTGAAAGTTTTCTTTAAATCATTACCGCAGTGTGGCATTGGATAAACCGCTAAACCAGCCGTTGTCTAGGATGCCATCTTGGTCGAAATCGTCGAGTTCTTCCACCGTCATTGAGGCGCCATGGCCATCGGCAAAAGCGGCTTCGGCGGTTTCACTCCCACGGTTAAAGGGCAAGGCGCGGTCGTCGGGGTTGGGGCCTTCGTAGTATCCGCCCTTGCCGCTTCCTCGCGAGGACTCAAAAGGCGGGTCGATGACATAGGTGCCTTCGGTGGGATCGGATGTCGTACCGACTGTGTCAGCCAACACCACCATGTTGGAAGGGTTTTCAATTGAAATGGCGCTGCGGCGAAATTGAACGCTGCTGCGTGAATTGCCCAAATATTGATAGTTGTAGCCGTAGCCGCCGTATAGCGTGAAACCTTCAGGCGGGGCGGTCAGGGCGTTAAAGGGGCCGGTGGGATTGGCCGCGGCGTTCATGGCAGATGCGTCACAGGTTTCGTGCCAGAATTTTTTACGCAACACCGAGGTCTGGATATCCAGGTGCGGGCTGATGAACACATCCTCGTTGTTGATGTAGCGATAGATGAAGTCGGCCCATCGCGGTTTGTTTCCATGAGGTCGAATCGCACTGGGGATCGCGGATGACATCCAAGGGTAACGGTCCTTCTCATCGACCAAAAAAGTGGTCATTGCAATGGAGCCGATTTGACGCACATTCGACAGGCTGCTCATGTCTTTGGCTGATTCGCGAGCCTTGCCCAAGGCTGGAAGGAGGATTCCCATCAGCAAGGCAATGATGCTGATGACAACCAGAAGTTCGATCAGGGTGAAGGCTGGGCGATGTGGCGATGTGGCGGACAGAGGGTGGTGGGTCATGGTCATGGTCTTTGGTTCATGCAATGAAAGGAGGTTCGGAGCCATGTAGGCCCTAAAGTAGCCGCAAATGATAACGAGTCTCATTATCTATGTCAAGCCTATTGGACGCGGATTTCTCTGGCGTGTGAAAATTGGCGTGTCTTTAGGGGGATTCCCGCTTGGTAAGAACAACGGTTTTGGGTAGAATTCTCGTGCTTGATCTGCCTGCAAAGGTTGAATTCACGTTGTTTGAATTGTTCAGTGCTAGTGCACCGTCAAGCCTTAATCCTAGGGTTGAGTGTCTTAAGAAAATAGTCGGCCAAACGGTGCGGGCTCCGCCCGCGGTAGGCTGGATCCGCAAGCGAACTCAACGCGTTAGCCTCGTTTTTAGGCTTGACGCTGCACTAGAATAGATCACGTCCTTTTAACGCCCTCCCGTAACTTGTCTTCCCGACCTTGGAGAAAATCAGTATGTCCTTTAAAAAAACATCTCTTTTGAGCACCGTCACGCTGGTTGCAACCGTGGCTGTGTCCCCTGCCATGGCATTGGTGATTAACCCCACCTATGTAAACGCGGCGGGGGAAACATGGACGGCAGACCGCATCGGGGTTTTCGATCAGGCCATTGCTGATTGGACCGCCTTGCTCGCAACCCCTGCGGGTTCGGGGGCGATCGATGTGACGGTGAGTTTTGCCAGTGCAGGGAATGGCTATTTGGGGCAGTGGAGCGGCGGTTTCAGTGCGTTTTCGGGCGACGACATCCGGCCGTGGTCCAATTCGGTGAATCACTCCATCAATTTCAACGCAGACCGAATGACGTCTTCATCTGCCAATGCGCTGTGGTTTGATGCAACTCCCCTAGATGGATCGGATCAGCCGTTTTCAGATTGGGATGCGTTGTCGGTGGCCCGACATGAAATTGGGCACATGTTGGGCTTTACCGATGGTTTTTATGCCGATGATTTCAACACGCCGACACAAACCGATCCGTGGGGTTCATTGATTGATGGATCTGATGTTTTTGATTTGAGCGGATTGAACGTGGCCATGGCGACGGGCAACCTTGGACACGTGGACAATTCGGCGAGCAACCCATTGATGCAGGTGGCGATTCCAAACGGCACGCGACGTGATGTTGATTTGGTAGACGCTCAGCAACTTGCATTGGCTTATGGTTACACCTTGGTGCCTGAACCTACCACCGTGACGGTGTTGGTATTGGGTGGATTGGCCTTGCTTCGTCGCCGTCGAGCGGGCTAAAAAAGCAAGACGCGAACCTTTGAATAAAATCTGGTTAAACAGCCCGGCTTAAGCCG
>JAZGFZ010000143.1:0-7529 GCA_036480015.1 Algisphaera sp.
ATTCCCTTGGTTAAGCAGCACCCAGGGATCTTCCGACAACCCTTGCGTGGGTGGCCGCACCCCATAACTTTGTGTCGAAAGCGTGCCCAAACTCCCCGCATCAATCCCCGGCACCAACGGTTCTAAAGCCGCTTGTGATTTTTGAAAGACATCTTGAGAAACTTTTTCAGGCACGTCATTCGCCGTCGCCGTCGGAGCTTCCGAAAACGTCTCAACGGGCGCGTCATCCACAGGCAACGGCTCGATCCTTTGCTCTGGGGCCAGCGGCCGAATCACACCCATCTCGCGCGAACCATCGGCCCGCAAAGGCCGCACCACCCCCATGTCGCCACCGGCCGAACCACCGCCCAATACCTCACGCCGCAAAGGCCACGCCGACGTATCGCGATAAACCCGCCTCAGCGGAATCCGAACGCCATAGCGCTTTCGGGGCGTGAGAACATCCCACCCGCGCCGGTTGGGCCAACAAGCGCGGCAGTCGCAATGCGCCCGGTCATGGGCCACTTGAGCCAATGGCGTCACCACGCGAACCCGTCGCCTTGATCGAGACGTGTCCTGGGTCACACCCTGCGCCAAGGCCGGGCCCGCCAACAGCCCCACCAACATCACCCCACACACCCAGACTTTCATCCGTTTCATTTCAACCTTCATCGCCGACCTCCTCAAAAACAATGCCTCACTCAGCATGAATACAAACTGAACCAAGTCCAGCCTCATGCATTTCCCTATATTGTAAGGCCACTTCCTGTGGATTCCACAGATATCTGGCGATTTAACCCATAAAACAGCCTTGATTTATGCTCGTGTACGCCGGCATCGACGAAGCGGGCTACGGCCCGGCCTTTGGCCCCCTCACTGTGGGCTGCTGTGTGCTGGGCATTCCCAAGCTCGAGCCCGGCGATGCTCCCCCCCAGCTTTGGTCGCGACTGCGCAAGGGCGTAAGCCGCACCCTGCGCGGCCGGGCGGGGCGTGTGGTCATTAACGACTCTAAAAAACTCACCACCCCAACGGCGGGCATCGCCCACCTTGAAACCGGCTGTTTGGCCGTGGCCAACCTCGCAGGATTTCAACCCAACAACGCCGGGGCATGGCTCGACGCACTGGGCGAAACCTCACACCACCAGCTTAATGCCCTGCCGTGGTATGGCCGCACAAAAAACAACATCCCCGCCCCTTGGCAACCCTTGCCCACCGCCAACGACCCCAACCAACTGGCCATCGCGCGCGGCCTGTTCACCACCACCGCACACCGCATTGGCGTCCAGGCCCTTCACATGGGCGTGTCAGTGGTTTTCGAAGACCGCTTCAACGCCATGGTCGCCGCCACACGCTCCAAAGCCGCGGTCAACCTCACCTTCATTGCAGGCCACCTGCAACACCTTTGGAAAACCCACGGCGAACAACACCCCCTTTGTGTGGTCGATCGCCAATCGGGCCGCTCGCACTACCGCCCCTTCATCGCACAAAACTTTCCCAATGCCGCCCTCACCGTGCTTCACGAAACCGTCCATGAATCCGCCTATGTTTTAGAGCAAGGCCCCCGCCGCATGACCCTGCGCTTTCCTGTTGCTGCCGAATCCGACCACATGCCCGTGGCCATCGCCTCGATGATTGCCAAATATTCACGCGAACTCATGATGGCCCGCTTCAAAGCATGGTTTACCCACCATGTGCCCCACATCAAACCCACTGCGGGCTATGGCAGCGATGCCAAACGCTTTTGGCAAGAAATCCGCCCCCAGCTAGAGTCCCTAAACATCGACCCCGCCGTGCTGCGGCGGCGAGCGTAATGCACCGCCAAACATCAAGGCCGAAACGTGGCGCGGCACCCCGGGGCCTCATGCACCACCACACTTGAAATCCACACATCTTCAGGCAATTTGCGGGCGAAATATTGAGCAATGCGTTCGCTCACCCGCTCGGCACTGGGATTCACTTCCAACATTCCGTTTGAGAAAAACGGCTCCACCTCATTCAGGCAGCGGTTGTTCCACGGGCCCACAATCTGATCCAGCAAAATTTCAAGCTCATGAAAATCCATCACCGTGTCCATGGCATCCAGCCCGCGTGCGGCCACGGTCACTTCGACCTTCCAGTTGTGACCGTGCATGGGCTCAATGCCGCCGCCGGGCATCTTTAGAGCATGGCTGGCACAAAAAATTCGTTCAATGGTGGCTTCATACATTTTTAAAATTCCTACAAGAAGCCCGAATCCTACACTGTCTGCTCATGAACGCTGAAAACGCACATCCCGAAACTTCCATGCCGCCCGCCACCAAGCCCATCATTGGCATCGACTTGGGCACCACCCACGCCTTGGTGGCCCACTGCACCGCCGCCGGGCCACGGTTATTACGTGGCCCGCAAGGCCAAACCATGCTGCCCTCGGTCGTGCGAATCGACCCCACCACAGGCCGCGCCGCCGCCCTTGGGCAAAGCGCCCGCAGCGCCGCCGCTCAATATCCAACCCACACCATTGCCTCAGTCAAACGCCTCATGGGCCGCAGCCGAACAGACGTTCAGCCCGACCTCGCCGCCTTGGCCTACCACGTGGTCGAAGGCCCCCACGCCACCGCCCGGGTCAAGGTTGGTGAGCATGTGCTAAGTCCCCCAGAAATCAGCGCCATGCTGCTGACCGAACTCAAGCAATGGGCCGAAGCCGATCTGGGCGTGCCCGTCAGCCAAGCCGTCATCACCGTGCCCGCCTACTTCGACGACGCCCAGCGCCAAGCCACCCGCGACGCAGGCCGCCTTGCCGGGCTCAACGTGCGCCGCATTGTGAACGAACCCACCGCCGCCGCACTGGCCTATGGCTTGGGCGAACGCGCAGCGCAAAAAGAAAAGAAAGAGCCCCGTGCGTCCAAAGCCAATGCGGCCCAGGCCGCGCCGCGTACCTTTTCACTCACCACAAAAACAAACCCCGAAGCCTGCGACACCCCCCCCACACACTCAACCCCTCAGCCCCTCAACCCCTCAGCCCCTTCCACGTCTTCTCAAACCATCGCCGTTTACGACCTCGGCGGCGGCACCTTCGACGTCTCCATCCTTCGCCTTCAACACACCCAAAACGGCGCCATCGACCAAGTGCTTGCCACCGATGGCGACACCCACCTCGGCGGCGACGATTTCGACCGCCTGCTCATGGATCGCGCCCAATCCGCCTTGAAACTTACCCCCGAATCGCTCACCCCCACCGACCAACAAACACTGTGGGCCGCCAGCGAAGCCGCCAAAATAGCCCTCACCACCCACGCGCAAACCACCCTCACCTTCAAAACGCAAGCTCACAGCAACGTGCTTGAACACCCCCTCACCCGCGACGACTTCAACACCCTCATTGACCCCCTGATCGACCGCACCCTCGCCGCCTGCGCCCGCGCCCTCAAAGCCGCCAAGCTCACCGTCGCCGACCTAGACCGCGTGCTTTTGGTCGGTGGCAGCACCCGCGTGCCGCATGTACGCCATCGCGTGGAAACGTTTTTTAACACCACCCCCTACACCGCCCTCAATCCTGATGAAGTCGTCGCCTTGGGCGCCGCCGTGCAAGGCGCCGTGCTCGCAGGCATTCACCGCGACACCCTACTTTTAGACGTCATCCCCCTGGGCCTAGGCATCGAAACCATGGGCGGCGCCGTGGCCAAACTCATCACCGCCAACACCGCCATTCCCGCCCGCGCCACCGAACGCTTTAGCACCTATGCCGACGGCCAAACCAACGTCAAAATTCACGTGCTTCAAGGCGAGCGTGAATTGGTCAAAGACTGCCGCACCCTCGCCACCTTCGACCTCACCGGCATCCCCCCCATGCCCGCAGGCCTGCCCAAAGTGCTTGTCACCTTTCTCATCGACGCCAACGGCATTCTCTCTGTCCAAGCCGAAGAAGAACGCTCGAGCCGCCGCGCCCACGTGCAAGTGGTTCCCCACCACGGCCTCACCCGCGACGAAATCACACGCATCGAAACCGACGCCCTCACCCACGCCCACGACGACATGCGCCGCCATCGTCTCATCGACCTAAGCCTCAACGCCCGACTCGACATTCGCAACATCAACCGCCAACTCGACCGCTTAACCCCCGACGAAATCGACCCCGCCTACCGCGACGAAATCCAAACCCACGTCGCCACCGTTCAAACATTCATCGACGCCGCCCAATCAGACAACCCCAGCGATTCCAACGCCGTCGACCCCGACACCTTTCAAAAAGCCATGGAAACCATGGACCACAGCACCCTACGCCTGGCCGAAATCAACATCGCCAAAACCCTGCGTAACGATCTTTAAGGCCGACGCGAAGGGGTTGAGGGATTAAGGGACTGAGGGGCTGAGTGGCTGAGGGAAAAAACCATTCAGAAGCACCCCACACCCCTATTGCTCACCCCAAAGGCGATCACATGGGAGGGATTAGCAAAGGCATGTCATATATTGACATTGCAGAGGCGCTCGTGCTACGCTGGCATCATGGCGAGCAAAAACATTTCTATCACCGACGCTTTACTTGCTCACGCAGAGCAACAGATCGCTTCCGGTCGGTATGACAACATGAGCGAATATGTGAGGTCTTTGATCCGCCACGACCAAGAAAAGGCGTACCGGCAGCGGTTAGACCAACTTTTAGTCGAGGGGTTGTCGAGCGGAAAGAACCAAACCGTTGATGCAGAGGATTGGGCAGAGATTCGCGCGACAGCCAGAGCCAGATTCGACGCCAACGCCAAGAAAACGGCATGAGCCAAATCACGCGATCGCCACTTGCCAGAATTGACCTCATCGAGCAATACCAATGGTATGCCCAACAAGGAGATATTGAGCTTGGCGAGAGATTTCTTGATGCGGCAGAGTTAACTTTTTTGGATCTTCTGGAGTCGCCCCTCAAAGGCGCTGAATATCTAAGTGAAGAAAAACAGCTCCAAGGCATCAGAAAATGGCAGGTTCAATCACCGTTTGGCGTGATACTTATTTTCTATCGTACAGATGAAAAGAGCATCAACATCATCAGGGTTTTGAATGGATACAGAGATTTATTGCCACTGCTTGATGAATGATTAAAACGCAAGAGAGGGCCTCTTTAAGCCTCATAAAATGAAATAGATAGAAATAGATAGGGTCTGGCACCCACAATACCTCCTCTCCTATCTTTCTTGGCGTCTTGGCGTAAAAACATCCCCACAATGCCGCCTTACCCCAAGCAGCAAAGGGACTGAGTGAAAAAACCATTCAAAAGCACCCCAAGCCCCACACCCTAAACCCCAACACCCCAATTGCTCACCCCCCTCACCACCGCCGACAACCGCCTCTGGTGGCGCTCGCCCAAGCTTCACGCCTTGGGCGTCCCCCATGCGTTTTTAAGCCGTGCATGGAACGTGCAAACCGCCGATGACGCCCGCACCGGCGCCACCGCCGTCGGCCTAAACCCCGGCCTTGTTCATCTCAGCACCCAATGCCACGGCGCCACCGTCACCACCCCCGAATCACGCCACGCCAACGCCCAAGCCTCGGCCGACGCCCACCTCACCCACACCCCCCATGAACTCCTTGCCGTGCGCACCGCCGACTGCATTCCTGTTTTGCTTGCCAATGAAAACGGCCAATGCGTCGCCGCCGTTCACGCCGGATGGCGCGGCCTCGTCGCAGGCGTCATCCAAGCCGCCGCCCACGCCATGACCCTTCGCAACGCCCCACCCGCCGTCGCCGCCATCGGCCCCTGCATTGGCGTCAAGCATTACGAAATCGGCCAAGACGTCGCCGAACAATTCCCACCCACCGCCATTCGCCACGACCTGGGCCCCAAACCCCACCTCGATCTGCGCCGCGCCGCCCTCACCCAACTCACCGCCGCAGGCCTCGCCCCAACCGCCATCGACACCTCCACCACATGCACCTTCGCCCAACAAACCCACTGCTTTAGCTACCGCCGCGACGGCCGATCCGGCCACCACGCCGCCATGATCGCAGTGGGAATAGAAGGGGCTGAAAGACTAAGGGGATAAATGAAAGCCAAGGAAAACCAAGCCCCCACCGCTTGCGTCTTCCTAAACCCCATACCCCACACCCTAAACCCCCCACCCCACGATTCACTGCTAAATTACCCCCGTGACCACCCCCATCAAAATCCACCGCCTTCGTAAGTATTTTGGGGCCACCCATGCGGTGGACGACATCGACCTTTCCATTCCTGGCGGTGCTCTTTTTTTTCTCTTGGGGCCCTCGGGTTGCGGCAAAACCACCTTGCTGCGCATGATCGCAGGCTTCACCCATCCCGACGCGGGAACCATTCATTTTGGCCCGCAAGACATCACCCACCTCGCCCCCAATGAGCGCAACACCGGCATGGTGTTTCAGGGCTACGCCCTGTGGCCTCACATGACCGTGCGGCAAAACGTGGCCTTTGGCCTCGACGTGCGCAAGGTGCCACGCAAAGAAGCCCGCCGACGCGTCGACGACGCACTCTCCTCTGTTCAACTTGCCCGCCAAGCCGACCGCCGCATCAACCAACTCTCAGGCGGCCAACAACAACGCGTTGCCTTGGCCCGCGCCTTGGTCATTCGCCCTGCGGTGCTTCTGCTCGACGAACCGCTTTCTAACCTAGACGCCAAGCTGCGTCTCACCATGCGCGAGTCCATTCGCCAAATCTGCAAACAAGCCGACATCACCGGCGTTTACGTCACCCACGACCAAAGCGAAGCCCTCAGCATGGCCGATGGCATCGCCGTGCTTAACGCAGGCCGCGTCATACAAACCGGACCACCACGACAACTCTACCGCCGCCCCAACGCTCGCTTTGTCGCCGATTTTTTAGGCGAAACCAATTTCATCACCGCCCGCGTTGCAGCGGTTCACACCGACCACCTTGTGCTCGACTCCCCCGTCGGGCCTTTGCATGCCGCCGTCTTTCCCCATCCCGCCCCCAAGGTGGGCACCACCGTCACATGCTCCATTCGCCCCGAGGCCATCACCCTCATCCGCGAACGTCAGGCCCGCCCCCAACCCCAAAGTCTTTTAAACCCCACCAACACCTTCGCGGGTCTGCTTCTCGATTCAATCTACTCAGGCGCCACCGCCCAAGTGCGCATCCGCATGGATCCCCTCGCCCCCAACACCCCTCAAGGCTTCGAACTTCGCGCCGCCGAACTCAATCCCCCCCTTGACGACCCACCCAACCGCCCAGTTCACCTCACCATCGACCCCAACGACATCGTTGTTTTAGATTCTGACTAACCTGAATCTCAAAAACCTCCGAATAAAACCTTCTGAGGCACTTACACCTCACCCCACAGCCCACCCTGTGGTACCCTGTGCCCCGATTCCCGCGTAGCTCAATCGGCAGAGTAGGTGACTGTTCATCACTTGGTTGCTGGTTCGAATCCAGCCGCGGGAGCTTGAGCCGTCATCGCGAAAGCATGACGGTTTTTTTTATGCGCACCCAGAGGCCACCGGACGCTCACGGCCCACCGGACGCTCAGCGGCGGGTTTGACTAACAAGCCATTGCCACAAGTCGAATTGACACCAACCGCTAATAACGGTGAAATAG
>JAZGFZ010000144.1:0-4631 GCA_036480015.1 Algisphaera sp.
CTTGGCTAGAAACCGCCGTGGGTCGTCTTGATTCAAACGATGCCTTTACCGTGCTCTTTTTTCACGATGACGAAGTGCTCGAAACGCCGCCTTTGGGGCTCAAACCCGGCCAACGCCGCAACCAAGCCCGCGCCTTGGATTGGATGACCCCCGAAAACGGCAATGTTCGCCCCCGTGGAAAATCCCATCCTCTGGCAGCTCTGCGACAAGCGGCGTCTTACCACCCCACCGAAGTGGTGCTCTTATCCGACGACAACTTTGGGCGTCGCAGCGATGATGATGTCAACCCTCAAAGCATTGCCGCCGCACTTCAACCCGCCGCCGACGCGACCAAGCGCAATGCCGACTCGGATGCCGACCCCGATGCCGCCACGTTGCCCGTCGTCAACACCATTCAATTTTTCTACGAAGACGACGACCACCGCCTTGAAAACCTTGCCCGCTTTTTTGGCGGTCATTACCGCTTTATCGAAGAACCCCCCTTCGAAGCCCAGCCCGCCGCCGACATTCTCCTAGGCGGCTAACGCCAAAGCACCTCTTCTCGCAGGGCTTTATAGCCTTCGCGACTTCGTGTTCGCCTTGATGTTTTCAGCACAAGCGTTGGTTTAAAAAAAGGATGGTCGAAAAACGGTGAACGGCCCGCGATCTTTTTGCTCGCCACTTTTTGACTTGATGCCATTTGATAACCACGCGATGGCTCCGTCTGCGTTGCAGATTAAGCCTCATGCCTGTCTGTAATCTCGCGTGCCCCGGCATCTCCCCCGCCAGAAAGACAAACCAGGCAAGAAACCCTGAATCAATCGTAACGAAAAACGCCTTTACGCCAAGCGTAGACAAAAGCGATCATGCTTGTGAGTAAAAAGAACAGCATTCGGGCCAAAAACAAGCCCGTCAAACCATCGCCTTCAACCCCGCCCAGCTTGGTGTACGTTGCGGCCCACGGGTAGAAAAACACAATTTCAACATCAAAAAGCAAAAATGTCATCGCCACAATATAAAACCGCACGTTAAACCGTCGGCGAGCGTTGCCAATGGGATCCATTCCCGATTCATACACTTTGCCCTTCACTTCACCTTTGCGGCTGGGGCCCAAAAAGTGCGTTAGCACAATGTTGCCCACACCAAAGCCCACCGCCATCAACAAAAGCACCCCAAGGGCGGCGTACGAACTAAATGAGCTGGCAACAAGGAAGGTAAGCATTGCAAGAGTTTAGCGTGGGGGGTGCCACAAGGCGCGGGGACTTAAAAACCTCATACAAGGCGTGCCTGAGAGCCCCGCCTGTGCCTTTCTCGGGGCCAAGCCAAACCGCGTCTCACCCCTCGCTAAACTGACCCCATGCAACCCTACCTCGATCTCTTAACCCACATTCTCGATCACGGGATCGACAAAGCCGATCGCACCGGCACCGGCACCCGCTCAGTGTTTGGCCATCAAATGCGATTCAACCTCGCCGACGGCTTTCCGTGTCTCACCACCAAAAAACTTCACCTGCGATCCATCATTCACGAGCTTCTGTGGTTTCTCAAAGGCGACACCAACGTCGCCTACCTACGCGAACATGGCGTTAAAATTTGGGACGCTTGGGCCGATCCCGACACCGGCGAATTGGGCCCGGTGTACGGCAAACAATGGCGGGCCTTCCCCACCCCCAGCGGCGGTGAAGTCGACCAAATCGCCAACCTGGTGACCTCGCTTAAAACCAACCCCGACTCGCGCCGTCACTTGGTTTGCGCATGGAACCCTGGCCAAGTGGACGACATGGCATTGCCGCCATGCCATTGTCTTTTTCAATTTTACGTGGCCAACGACACACTCAGTTGCCAGCTTTATCAACGCTCGGCCGACGTGTTCTTAGGTGTACCGTTCAACATCGCCAGCTACGCCCTGCTCACCCTCATGCTTGCGCAAGTCACCGGCCTCAAGCCCGGCACCTTTGTTCATACCTTTGGCGACGTGCATTTGTACAACAACCACTTTAACCAAGCCCGCGAGCAACTCACACGCCAGCCACGTGCTTTGCCCACTCTAAAACTCAACCCCAACATCACCGACCTGTTCGCGTTCACCTTCGACGACATTGAGCTCACCCACTACGACCCGCACCCTTCCATCAAAGCCCCCATCGCCGTATAACGCATTACGAAACACGATTTCTTTTTCCCGTCTATGCGTCTCCCGCACTTCTCCACCATGCCCCACACCGCCCCCCCACGTCGCCTCTCCCTCGTCGCCGCCATGAGCGAAAACCGTGTCTTGGGCGCCAACGGCGACATGCCTTGGTCACTGCCCGATGAAATGGCCCAATTCCGCGCCTTCACCCTCGGCCACGCCGTCATCATGGGACACACCACCTTTGAAGCAGGTGGCGGCAAGCCGCTCCCCCACCGCCGCAACCTGGTGCTCACCCGTCAAAAAACATGGACAGCCCCCGAAGGCGTCGAGGTTTTCACAAACCTTGACGCCGCACTTAGCGCCGTGCAAGACGACTGCGAGCCCTTCATCACCGGCGGTGCCGAAATCTACCACCTCGCCCTGCCTCACATCGACCGCATGTATCTCACCACCATTCACGCCACACTCGAAGGCGACACGTTCTTTCCCGATTACGACGACGCCCAATGGCATCTCACCGACGCCCGCCATCACCCTGCCGATCCGCGCCACGCCCACGCCTGCACCGTGCGAACATTGGATCGAAAACGGTAATCGCGCAGTCGACAACAACATCTCTTTTTCAACTCACAAAATGGGCAACGTCCGTAAAGAGCGCGGGGCGAAGAATGCATGCGCGTAAAGGTGGAGAAACCCAAAAGACCGCCGATAACGCTCCCCTTCAAAGACTGGCGCCCCCTGTTTTTTCAACCGTGTCTCTAAGAGGAGACCCCAGTCATTTAGTCCCAGCACATGGCCGATTTTGACTCCTATGCACCGCCTTCGCGGGCGCAACCCCCTATGGATTTTGTTAACCACCACTACACCGAACTTGCCGCCCTCATCCGGCAGCGTCGCAACGTGCTCAGAGCCCTTATCGCATTGACCGTCGTCATCACCCTTAGCACCCTTGGTTTCGCGTGGCTTGAACCGCACTGGACCGTTTGGGACGCTTTTTTCTTCACCCTCGTCACCATCACCACCGTGGGTTACGGCGACTATGGCCTCGATGCTCGCGGCCAAGTGTTCGCCACCCTGCTCCTCATCGCCGGCATCGGCATCACCACCTACGCCTTGGGCCAAGTGGTTCAGATGGCCGTCAACAACCAAGCCGCCCGGAGACGCAAAATGCTTAAACAAATCGCCCACCTCAAAGACCACTTCATCGTCTGCGGCGCCGGTCGCGTGGGCCAGGCCGTCTGTGAACGATTCACCGAATCAGGCGTTGCGCTTGTCGTCATCGACCTTGACCCCGAACGGTGCGAATGGGCCCGCGCCCAAGGCCACTTCGCCTTAGAAGGTGTAGGCACCGACGACCAAACCCTCATCAATGCCGGCGTCACCCGCTGCCGCGGTCTTGTCGCCTCCACCGACAATGAAAGTGAAAACCTCGTCACCACCCTCACCGCCCGTGAGCACAACCCCGACTGCCTGATCATTTGCCGCTCAGATGATCCCGAATCTGAAGCCAAGTTTCGCCGAGCAGGCGCCAACCGCGTGGTCGCTCCCGAAACCAATGGTGGGCACATCATCGCCAACCTGCTCGTGCGTCCCAACACCACCGACTTTCTCGCCCACACCGGCAACGATGACATTCAACTCAGCGAATTGCTTATTCGTCACAACTCACAACTCATTGGCCGAACCCTTGAGACGCTCAAAGAAACCGACCCCGACATTGTTTTGGTTGCCCTCAAAGCCGCCGGCTGCGAAACCCGACTCAATCCCAACCCAGACCACCTCTTGACCCAAGGCGACGTACTCATCATCGTCGCACAACTCACCCAACTCGCGCAAATTTCCGAACACGCCGCCGCGTAAGGAATGCGTATTTGAGATCGACGTTCGCACGATCCTCAAGATGAAAACAACCTCCCCTCGCTCGTCACGGGCCTAAAAACGCGCCTTTCTCCCCCTCCCGGTAAGCTCATCACGTGCTTGCCCCCACCCTTCTCGTCATTGCCGTTGTCCTGTTGATCACACTCAACACCGCAGGCGTGGCCCTCACCGCATTTCAACTTCCAGGCAACTGGCTCACCGCCGCGGCCTGCGCGGCCTTCGCGTGGTATCGCTGGGGCGCCGAGCACTGGAGCTTTGGCATTCCTGCCGTCGCCATTGTTTTAGGCCTTGCCGCTTTGGGCGAACTACTGGAATTCATCACCGGCGCCTTGGGGTCCGCCACCGTGGGCGGCTCCAAACGTGGGTCTATTTTGTCCATCCCCGCCGCCTTGGTGGGAGCCATTGCAGGTTCGCTGTTTATCCCCGTGCCCGTTTTAGGCACCCTTGTTGGAGCCGCTGCAGGCGGCGGCTTAGGAGCCTTGGCGGGCGACAAATGGGCTGGCCGCCCTTGGGGCCAAGCCTTCAAAGCCGCAGGCGGCGCCGCGGTGGGCAAAGTCACCGGAACGGTGCTCAAACTCATTGTTGGAGTTGCCCAATGGATCACTGCTGCCGCCGCCTTGATCTTCTAATCCTCTCCAAC
>JAZGFZ010000145.1:0-6781 GCA_036480015.1 Algisphaera sp.
ACGCCAAGACGCCAAGACGCGGAGACGCCAAGAAAGACAGGGAATAAGCCTGACGACTTCTTAGTCTTTTCGCTCAGCCTCCGATTCACCCAAACGCCTTTGCTTGAAGAAACGGCTGTAAGGCGTCGCGATTGTCTTACGTGTCACTTCAAAAAGAGCCTCTCCACCTGGCACTGAATATCGCACGCATGCCAAAGAGCAAAAGTGTTCTTGCTGGCTTTCTTGTCTTCCTTGGCGCCTTGGCGTCTCTGCGTCTTGGCGTCTTGGCGTAAAAACGCTTACCCGAGAACAACTTGCCATTGCGCGTCAACGCGAAAACCCTTCAAAACCCACGAACGGTTATTTTTTAATCGCCACGCTAATGAGCATGAGGTCGGCGGGGTTCACGCCCGCAAGGCGACCGGCTTGGCCCAAGGTGGTGGGGCGAAATTTGTTGAGCGCGGCGGCGGCTTCAGACCGCAAACCGGTGACGGTGGTGTAATCCAATGTGTCGGGCAGTGCGCGGGTTTCCGATTTCGCGAGTTGGGCCATTTCGCGCTGGCTGCGTTCGATGTAACCGGCGTATAAACGATCGGCCAGCACCCCGCGTAACACGCCCAAGTCGGCAAGCGGGTCAAGCTCGCCATGCAGTGCGTCGGCCACTTCATTCACCGATACTTCGGGCTGGGCGGCCCATTGCTCCAGTGTTTTTTCGCCTTTTCGCTGGGTTCGCAGGGTGGTGGCCAAATGGGTTCGCAAGTCTCGCTTGGCCACAAACTGTTTCCAGTGGTCATCGTCAACGGTTCCCAGTTCGCGTCCCACGGGTGTCAGTCGTATGGCGGCGTTGTCGCTGCGTAAAAGCAGCCGATGCTCGGCCCGACTGGTGAACATGCGATACGGTTCGCGCGGGGTTTTGGTCACCAGGTCGTCCATCATCACGCCCAAATACGCTTCGTCGCGACGCAACCGCCATGGGGTTTCATCGCGTGCAAGCCGCACGGCATTCACGCCGGCAATCAAGCCTTGGCCTGCGGCTTCTTCGTAGCCCGAGGTGCCGTTGATTTGCCCAGCAAGAAACAACCCCGCAATGGTTTTGACCGCGCAGGTGGCGTCTATTTGGTGTGGCCACACCATGTCGTATTCAACGGCATAACCGGGCTTGAGAATGACTGCGCGTTCACAACCCGGCAGTGCATGCACGATTTTTTCTTGAACATCCAAAGGCAAGCTGGTGCTGATGCCGTTGCAGTAAATTTCGTTGGTGCTTAGCGATTCGGGTTCAAGAAACACATGGTGGCTGACGCGATCGGCAAAACGCACCACTTTGTCTTCGATGCTAGGGCAATAGCGTGGCCCAGCGGTGGCAATTTGGCCGTTGTACATGGGTGCACGGTCAAGATTAGCGCGAATCAAATCATGGCTGGCGGCGTTGGTGTGGGTGATCCAACAAGCAATTTGTGGCGATGCCGGAAAGGTTTCAAGCGAGGTTAAATCGCTAAACGGCACGGGGTGTTCATCGCCGGGCTGCACTTCCAAACCCGCAAGATCAAGCGACTCGGCAGCAAGTCGTGGCGGGGTGCCGGTTTTCAAACGGCCCAGTTCAAGGCCCCATTTTTGAAGCGCACCGCCAATGCCCACGGCAGAGCCTTCGCCAATGCGACCGCCTTGGGTTTTTTGTTCACCCGAATGCATGATCGCCCGCATAAAGGTGCCCGTGGTCAACACCACGGCCTTGGCACCAAGGCGCTGCGGGGTTGCATCATGGGAGTCTTGTATGTTCGATGCACCTTTCAAAAACATCACGCCCACGCAGCGGCCCGCGTCCATCAAAAAGTCTTCCACCGTGCCCGCCAACACCTCCAAATTGTCTCGGGTGGCCAACCGTTTTTGCACTTGGGCGGCATAGGCGTATTTATCGCTTTGGCAACGTGGGCCATGCACGGCGGGGCCTTTGCTTTGGTTCAGCACACGAAACTGAATGCCTGTGGCGTCGGCCACCTGCCCCATCAGCCCCCCCAAGGCATCAATTTCACGCACCATCTGCCCCTTGGCCAAGCCCCCAATGGCTGGATTGCAGCTCATGGCGCCTGTTTTTGATGGATCCATGGTCACCAGTGCAACCCGCCCGCCGGCAGGGCGCAGCAGATTTGCCGCCGCCCACGCGGCTTCCACGCCTGCATGGCCACCACCAATGACGATCACATCGTAAAAATCACATTTTGAAGAAGGTTTGGGCACCCGCGAATGATACGGGCGGTGCGACGGACAGTACGACCAAGATTCGACATGCGACGATTTTATGTCTGGGCAAAGCACCAAGATCCTCTGAAAAAGAAGCTCTCTTCATTCAAAAGATTCATCCAAAAGACTCACGCAGCCATCACACCTCACCCAGCCCGCACAGCCGTAGGCAATCCATCATCTCAGGCATCACCTCACTCCCCTCTGAGCCGTCGTTCAGCCGATAGAACACTTCTAGGGGCATTCCCCTTCCCAATAGGGCTTTTTTTGCCAGACACCGGTTTTGTTCTCAATTCCAAAGATCCTAGACCATGCTTTTTCAGACCATCCGCAAGAACGACGATCCCCGTTATGTCCCCCTCGTGCTCGTTCACGACCGCGACTCAGACGGCAATGTCATGATGGAACGTTTGCGCTCGCTGGCATGGCAATACCTCGATTTTAACGCGCTGCTTGTGTGCCCCAGCTTCACAGGCCATTACGGTTTTTTACAATCCAAAGACTTTGGGGCCAACAGCGATCAACTGTTGCTTGACGCCCTTGCCCAACAAACCG
Source organism: Algisphaera sp. (assembly GCA_036480015.1). Classification (GTDB taxonomy): domain Bacteria; phylum Planctomycetota; class Phycisphaerae; order Phycisphaerales; family Phycisphaeraceae; genus Algisphaera. Next base: position 2,776 of record JAZGFZ010000145.1, read on the forward strand.
ACGTACCGCAAATCACGGATCGTTTTTTGGTATACGGCTTTGGCGATGGCGCTCAATTTGCTCACCGCTTTGCGATGAAACACCCCCGCCGTGTCGCAGGCTGCGCGGCCCTTTCAGGCGCCAGTTGGACCGACCCCTCGGGGCTTTGCACGGGCCAAATGGTCGTGGACGGCGCCTTTGACACGCCGCCTTACAACACCCCTTCCGTGCATACCGCCCGCGACACAAAATGCTCTAGCCCTGCATCGCTGCCTGGGGTGGTGTGGATGATTGGCTGCGCCAACGACGACACCGACGAATCCACACGCAGCGCTACACAACTTCAAGTCGACTTGGCCCAAGCAGGCTGCCGGGTGGATTATCTTGACTGGGACGGCGCCCCCAACCAAGCAAGCCCCCATCTCACGATGAATGTGATGCACTTTTTCAATGAAGTGGTCGCCACCCCCGCCGAACTTCCAGAATTGCCGCCTGAACCCCAGGTGACCGCCAGCGACGCACCACAAGCAACCTCTGAAGAGGTTGACGACGCCGTCGAGCAAGAGGCCAAACAAGAAGTCGAAGCCGAACCGCCCACCAAGCCCGCCCCCAAACCGGGCCAAGGCAATGGCTTTTTCGATCAATTGCTTCGCACCCAAAACACCACGTCAAACCCAGACGCCCCGTAAACAAAGCGTTTACACCAATGCGCTACTCAGGCACCGTGTTTCTTGCATCAGCGGTTCTCAGAAACACCGCATCAAAACGATAAAGACGGTGGGTGCGCGTGGTGGGCACAAACATGGGGCCTGAATCGGCATTGACTTTGGTGCGTGTACCGTTCGGGCTTTCCACCAGCACGCTGGTTCGGCCCACGCCATAACCGGGGTAGGCGTCATAACTGGTTTTCGACTCACTGCCCGCGTAGGTCTTTCGAAAAAGCACCAAGTCCGATCCAATGGCCTGCGCATGAGTCACAGCACGCTCATCTTGGGCTCGGCTGCCTGTCCACTTGGCCGTGCCCACCAAAAGAGCGTCTGCAAAATCGCGTTGATAAACCTCTTGCGGATCAACATGCCCCACGTTAATGGCTTGGGCCTTTTCCACGGGCAGTTGCGCGGCATTGAAATTCACAGGTGAATACGACTCGGCCCACGGATTGGTGGATTGGCAAGCCGGAAGAAACGCGGCAACCGCCACGATAAATACAGTCAAAAGGGGACGAATGATCATGGCCTTATTCTACCCGACACAAGGGTTAATAAAACAGCCGCCATCACCCCCACGGCATAGCACAGAAAATCACTCCACAAAAAACCTTGCCCCAACACCAAGCGTCCCGGCAGCGTGGCCCGCACCGCTTGGGCCCACGGGGCTTGGTAAAGCTGGCTGAGTTCAATGGCAAAACAAAAGCCAAGTGTGATCACCACAATGCGTCCCATGGTCCAACTTGAAAAAAAGGTGCGCCAAAGCACAAACACAAGCACGGCGTAAAGCGTGTCACCTGCGTACGCCCCCACAAACCCAGGAAGTTGTGCGGCAAAACGCCGCGAGCCCAATCCTGCAGCCACAATGATCGCGATTAGCCCTGCCTGCTTTACGACGTTTTGAATGGCTCGTTTGTTCATGACGACATCAAAGCCGTTCACAGTTTTTTTGTTGCGGGGTACGGAGAAGCGAAGGGGCGGAGTGAACGACAGCTGAGGGAAGCCAGAGGGGAAAGGGGGATAGCCATTAGGGTTTAGCAAATAGCAAGACACAAGCGGGAATGACGGAGAGCGACTGGATGCGCCAAAAGAAAAAACCTGTTCCATTATGCCGGGCGCGTCATTGCGTCGTAGTTCATAAGTTCTTCCAACCGATCGGCTGGCATGAGCTCTAGCTCACCCACCAGCTGCTTGATGGTTTTGCCTTCTTTGTGAGCTTGCTTGGCCAAGGCGCTGCATTTGTCATAACCCACTTCAGGGGCCAGCGCCGTAATGGTCATCAGCGACTGTTCGTTAAGTTCGCTGCAGCGGTCTTCGTTTACGGCCAAATCGTCTAGCAATTTGTCTACAAACACATTGCTGACGTTGGCCAGTAACTTCACGCTTTCTAAAAACGCGTCGATCATCACGGGCATGGCCACATTAAGTTCAAACAAGCTGCCCACGCCGCCCATGCCTGCCATGGTCACGGTTGCGTCGTTGCCCACCACACGACACGCCACTTGCATGGTGCTTTCGCAAATCACAGGATTCACCTTGCCGGGCATGATGGAGCTTCCGGGCTGGATGGCGGGCAGGCTGAGTTCGCCAATGCTGCATCGCGGGCCGCTTCCCAAGTGGCGGATGTCGTTGGCGATTTTGCTTAGGCTCACGGCAATGGTTTTAAGGTAACCATGCGCCGACACCATGGCGTCTTTGGTGGCTTGTGCTTCGGGATGATTCACGGCTTCGATCAACTCAAAATCATTGCCAAAGCCAATGCGTTGATTCAGAACCGTGGCCACGCGCTGGGCAAACTCGGGATGGGTGTTGATGCCTGTGCCCACCGCCGTGCCGCCAATGGCGAGTTCTTTGAGTTCTTCCATGGCAAAGGTTGCACGGTTCACTGCGTTGGATGCTTGCGTGGCAAATCCTGAAAACACTTGACCCATGCGAATGGGCGTGGCGTCCATGAGGTGGGTGCGACCAATTTTGACAATGCTGTCCCACGCCTTGGCTTTCTCTTCCAATGCGGCGCGAAGTTTTTGCAACGCAGGAATCAAGCGGCGTTCAAGCTCGAGAACCCCTGCGATGTGCATGCCCGTGGGAAAGGTGTCGTTGGAGCTTTGCCCCATGTTGACATGGTCGTTGGGGTGCACGGCATCGGCGTTGCCTTTGGACGACAAGCCAAAACCAAGCGCCACGTTGGCAAGGTTGGCGATCACTTCGTTGCCATTCATGTTGGTGCTGGTGCCACTGCCGGTTTGATAAATATCCACCGGAAAGTGCGCGTCGTGCTGGCCTTGGGCCACCTCGGTGGCGGCCGCCATAATGGCCTTGGCCCGCGTGGCATCAAGCTTGCCCAAATCTAAGTTGGCTTGAGCGCACGCGGCTTTTAAATGACCAAAGGCGTGAATAACCGCCGCGGGCACCGGTTCATGGGCAATGGGAAAGTTTGCCACCGCCCGCGCGGTGCTTGCGCCGTAAAGCGCATCGGCGGGGACGGGCATTTCGCCCATGGAGTCTTTTTCAATGCGGGTGGGGGCCGTGGTGGAATTAGAGGTGTTCATGCCCCTAAATTAGCGACTTTGCAAGCCCCTGTTTTGTAATTCGTTTGTGAATCGCCCCTTCGGCTACGCGGCCTCTTCGGTGGCCAGTCGTGGCCCGCCGATAGAGGCCGTGGTGTTCGCACTGACGTCTTCAAATTGACGCGCAATGCCTGTGGCCAGTGAAGCCATCCGTTGTTCCGCCGCACGCACAATGACATCCACCCGGCGTTGGGCTTCTGTTTCTGCCCGCATGACCGTTTCCACATGAATGACATCCAGCCGGGCTGAAAGGCGGGTTTCGACCGATTCAAGCTCTTCCACGCGGGTGCAAAGCTCTTCATTCAGCCGATTCACCGCGGCAATCAAACGGGTGTTAATCGCAGGTACAGGGGCAGAGTCTGCCGCAGGCCCTGTCACGGCAACCTGAGATCGGGCGTCTTTCAAAAGACTTAACAGCCGAAACCGCTCATCGCGAGCGCGATCAATCAATGCCCCAAGCGCCGCAGGCGTGGCATGTGGGTCGCGGCTGCCGCGTGGTGTGGCGGCGGTAAAGGGCGATGAAGATCGGGCCATTGCAAAGCACTCCGGGAATCGGCGGGCTGTTAAGAACACACACCTCATCGACGCACGCCCCTTTCATTGGCCGCCAACCCACCTGCAAGCCGCGCGTTATCGGCACATGGGCGTTAGGCTAAGGCGTCCCGGCATTGGCCGATTTCATTCCCTGTTTGGAGTTTGGGTTCATGGGTTTTCTTGAAGTGTCGGCCGTTTTGGTGTCATTGGCCGCATTGC
>JAZGFZ010000146.1:0-6260 GCA_036480015.1 Algisphaera sp.
GACCTCGACCCCAGCAACCCCGAATGGCGTAAACGACACGATCAAATCACCGCCGCCATGAACGCCGGCATTTGAGGGAAAGTAGCAATTGGGGATTAGCGAGGTACCCGTTCACAGGTTTCAGGAGGATTTTTGTGTTGACGCGCAATGGGCAAGTCGTCTCTGACAAGTGTTTTTACGCCAAGACGCAGAGGCCGTCGCGGAGCATGAGCGACGGAATAGATGCGCTTGCTTTTGCCGCATCTCTTTTTTTTGAGACGCCAAGGAAGACGGGAAAGCCACGTAAGATCGCGGAAGAACCCTTTGTTTGAATTACTCTAACCGTTCGCCGTTTTTTGAAGTAATACTTAAGGCAATCGAGACGCCTCGCAACCTTTTCTTCAATCAAAGGCGTTTGAAAAATCGTGAACTGAGCAAAAAAGCTAAGGAATCATCGAATTTCATCCCCTGCCTTTCTTGGCGTCTTGGCGTCTCTGCGTCTTGGCGTAAAGCTTCTCCGCGATGCTTCCTCGCTCAAAACGGCGAAAGGTTACTTAGCAAGCAGCCGTTAGCAAGATACGCAACCATTCACAGTGGCCCGCCCCCCATTGCATCCTCTTGCTAACTGCTATTTGCTATTTGCTAACGGCTAACTGCTAACTGCTAACTGCCAACTACACCCAACACATCGCACCACATCGTCACCACATGGCACGCGCTGCCCGCCATCACAAACACATGCCACACGGCATGATTAAACGGCAATCGAGTCCACAAGAAAAACCCCACGCCGCCGGTGTAGGCCACGCCGCCTGCGGCAAGCCACAGCAAGCCTTCTGTGCTTAAAGCTGGCACCATCACCGGCGCCGCCAACACAACCAACCAGCCCATGCCCAGCGTGAGTGCCAATTGGGTCCAGCCAAAACGATCAAAACACACCAGCTTCAGCGTCAAACCCACCGCAGCCAATCCCCACACCACACCCAAAAGCACCCATCCCCATACGCCGCCCAAAGCCACCAGCACCACGGGGGTGTATGTCCCAGCAATCAAAATAAAAATGGCGGCATGATCCCACTTGCGCAGCCGCCTTTTCCACGCTGGCCGCTTCGCAGCGTGATACAGCGTTGAAATGCCATACACCGCGATCAAAGCCAAACCAAAAACACCCAACGTCATCACTTGTCGCAACCCGCCCTCACGCCACGCCGTTCCCACCATCAACACCGTCACCACCATCGCAGCAATCAACCCCACCCCATGGGTTGCCATATTGGCCCACTCTTCGCCGCGTGTGGTTTCGTAAGCCCCATTGGGCGCCCGCTTGCATTTCAAATCACGGTCTTGTGCATCAGATTTCAACTTCGACATCTCCAGAACGCTTGACCTTTTTGGCCTCTTGCCATCACCGCCATTGCATACACCATCAACAACCCAACCCAACGCCTCCATTCTAGTAACCATTCACGGGTTTTTGACCACCCTTCTTAAAGCCAATGCCTACGTCGAAAAACATCAAAGCAGAACACGAAGGCACAAAGGCACAAAGGCACGAAGAAAACAAACAACTGTTTACTGATTTTCAAGAGGATGGTTGTGGATAACGTAAAGGAAATTTAACCGCCAAGGGGACAGGCGAGGGAGCCAAGGAAGGCAAAAAAGAAAATTGAAAACGTCATTTTTCAGCCTTGGTATGCGTGAGGAAATTAAGTCGAGGCGATTGAGAATCGCCCCTCAGAAAGCGTCTCTTTAACCCGACAGTCCCGGCAGTCTCGACAGTCTCTGCCTTCCTTGGCGTTCTTGGAGACTTGACTGTTCATGCTTCGATTTCCTTCGTGCCTTTGCGCCTTTGTGTTCGCCTTGGGATTTTAATACTGTGAACGGTTGCCCATTCTATAATGTCGCCATGCCCTTTTTTATCTCCACCCGCCCCATCGCCCTTGCCCTGCTTCTTTTAACCACCGTGGCCACATTACCCGCCTGCCAAATCGGCCACAAGGCCCCTTCTGCGTCATCCTCACCTGCCCCAACCCTTTCTTCAATCGCCAAACAGCGCGATCGCGCCATCGCCATCGTGCGCAACATTGCCCACCACGACAATCCACAACTGCGCATGCGGGCCATCGAAACAGTGCAACATCTCGACAGCCGCACAGCCCTACCTTTGATTCAAGAAGCCCTCAACGATGACCATCCGGCCGTTCGCTATGCCGCATTGGTCACCGTGGGCAAAACACCCTTGCCTTGGCTTGCCGACGCCGCCTTGGCCCATGCCCACGACACACAACAACCCGATTATGTTCGCGCCGCTGGCACTTTCGCCGCACACAAAACAGCCCCATCGCCAGATCGCCCCATCGACCTTACCCCCCTCACCACCCTGCTTTGGTCCAAAGCCTCAGGCATGCGAGCCAACGCCGCCGTGCTTTTAGGCGACAGTGGAGAAGTTGCAGCCAAACCCATGCTGCGCGACGCAGCACTCAACCCGCCCGCCCGAACCGCCGCCCTAGATCAAGAATTACTCGACCTGCAAATTCGCGAAGCCTTGGCCAAACTCGGCGATGAAGAACAAATTAAAAAAATCCGCCTGGCCTGCTATTCCAACTTCGACGAAGTACGCGTACTCGCCGTGCTCATGCTCGGTCGCCTGAACGACCACAGCCTCTCGGGCAACTTTATTGGCTTCTTAGCCAAAGACCCCATGGAACTGCGCCTCGCCGCCGCCCAATCCCTCGCCGAGCTGGGCAACCCCGAAGGCTTGCCCGTGGCGCAGCTTGCCGCCCGCTCCCAACACCCGAGCATTCGCAGCCAAGCCGCCTTAACCCTGGGCCGCATTGCTCACGCAAGCCCCCAAAACAACACCATTCAGCCTGCACTTGGTCGCCTGTTAAACGATTCCGATCCTGGCGTTCGCCTTGCAGCGGCATCCGCCGTGCTTGACCGCGACTAATACACCGTCAAGCCTTAATTCTAGGTTGAGTCGTTTGGGCAAACGGTGCAGGCTTCGCCCGCGATAGGTTGGATCCGCAAGCGAACTCAACGCGCTGAGTTCGCTTGCGAGCTTGACACTGACCCGTGCCACTTGATTACGACACATTCAAACGCGATCAAACCCAATCACACAAAAACAGATCACACACGCATAAATGCAGCGAACAAAAAAAACCAAGCCCATAAACACCCCTCAGGCCACTTAAAGCCGCACACATCAATCGCGGCATGATCGTCGTTCATGTTGGTTTTTCGCCGCATTTCCAAAAAATCAAAAAGCACGTCCGGTAAGCATGTCGGTTTGGTTGACTTTTTTGCCCCGGTCGTTTGTAATTTCTTATATCGATCGACCACGGCCCCTTGCCGCGGTCACCTGCTCCCAACCCTCCCCCCAACCTTCTAGAAAAAGAGGATCTCACCTTGAGCCCCCTGACCAAAGCCTTTGTCGTGCTGGTGACCCTGCTCTCGGTCCTTCTGGCCGCGCTCGTCATCCCCTTTGTCGCCAAAACCGACAACCTCACCAACGAAATCAGCACCCTCACCAGCCAACTGAGTGTGGCCGAGGCCAGCGCCCGCAGTGCCAACGCCGAGAAAACCCTTCTCGTCACACAGCAAAGCTCAGGCAATGCTGAACTCGACGCCGCCGTCGCCACCCTGCGTAGCGAAAACCTACGACTCAGCCAACAAGTCGCCAGTGCCAGTGCCAACGAGCAAGACGCCAAAAACAAAGTCGACAAACTTGGCGCGTCCATGAGCTTAAGCAACCAAAGCGTGACCCAACTCACCTCGCTGCTCGAAAACCGCACCACCGTGCTCAGCAGCGCACAAGACGAAATCGTCACCGTCAAAACTCAAAACGCTCAACTTGTTCAACAAAACAACGAGCTTGACTCCCAAGTCAACACCCTCACCGCCACCATTCGCAACATGCAAGAGCGCATGGTCGACGCCTCCGCCACCGCATCAAACGCCAGCTCATCCGCCTCTTCTTACACCGGCCACGGTGCAACCTCCATCGACACAACCAACGCCGTTCGCGGCCGTGTCAGCGGCATTGATTCCAGCGAAGGCATCACCCTCATTCAAATCAACATCGGCAGCAACGATGGCGTTCGAACCAACAGCAAACTGCTCATCTACCGTGGCAGCAACAACTACATTGGCTCGGCCACCATCAGCAAAGTCGATGGCAACGTGGCCATTGCCCGTGTCACCCAAGCCAAGGGCTCCATTCAAGCAGGCGACTCCATTCTCGCAGGCGTTTCGTTCTAATTTCAAAACGCCCGCGTTCCTCCTTTTGTTCTCGCCTCACTCCGCCCTCCCCGCACTTGGAACTTTCCGATGTCCGATTCAAACCCCGGCCCCGGCAACAACGTCTTCACCGTCCTCATGCTTGTTTCAGCGCTCGCGCTGCTACTCACCGTGGGCTACACGTGGTTCCGCTTCCATCAGGTCTTCAACACCTGGAACCCCATCGCTTAACCGCGACACCTCCACGTCAGGAGACGCAACATTCGGGAACCGCTCAAAGGCCCCCTACAGGCCTGCGACACCGAACCTTACTTCCCCACGCGTGAAAAACAACACCGCACATTTCACCGCCTTTCGCCTTCCCGCGAAGGCGGTTTTACTTTCCCCCCACGCCATGACCGTTCTTCTCGCACCCCAGCCCCACGCCGGAGTGAACAAGACGGCACCCGAGGCGCCGTTCGTATAAACTGGCCCACCCCTCACTGCGAAAGCCCGGAGCCTCCTCATTCTGTTCCTCGATCACTTCCTAAGCCTTTTTAGCGTCGACATGGGCATCGACTTGGGCACGTGCAACACCCTGGTCTGCGTTCGCGGCGAGGGCATCGTCCTCAACGAGCCCTCGGTGGTTGCCGTTAAACGCAACACCAACCAAGTCCTTCAAAACGGCAACGCCGTGGGCTGGGTTGCCAAAGAAATGCTCGGCAAAACCCCCGGCAGCATCACCGCCATTCGCCCCCTCAAAGACGGCGTCATTTCCGACTTCGAAATCACCGAAGCGATGCTGTCTTACTTCATCCGCAAAGTCAACGGCAAACGCCCCTTCATCAAACCCCGCGTGGTCATCGCCGTGCCATCAGGCATCACCGCCGTTGAAAAACGCGCCGTTCTCGACAGCGCCGAACGCGCTGGCGCCCGCCGGGTTTACCTAATCGAAGATCCCATGGCCGCAGGCATTGGCGCCCAACTGCCCATCGTCGAAGCCACCGCCAGCATGATCGTCGACATCGGTGGCGGCACCACCGAAGTGGCCATCATGTCCTTGGCCGACATCGCCCAATGCGAATCGGTGCGTGTGGCCGGCGACGACCTCGACGAAGCCATCATCAGCCACATGAAAAAGGCCTACAACCTGATGATCGGTGAGCAAACCGCCGAAAAAATCAAAATTCAAATTGGCAGCGCCGCCCCCGATGGCGAAGAATCTTCCATGGAAGTGCGCGGCCGCGACATGATCTCTGGCCTGCCACGCAAAACCGTGATCACCAGCGAAGAAATTCGCGAAGCCCTGCAAGAACCCCTCACCGCCATCATCGAAACCGTCACCCGAACCCTCGAACGCTGTGAGCCCGAACTCGCCGCCGACCTGGTCGACAACGGCATCGTTCTGGCAGGCGGCGGCGCCCTCTTACGCGGCATCGACGTGGTCATCTCCAACGCCACAGGCCTCGACTGCCGCATCGCCGAAGACCCCCTCACCTGCGTCGCCCGTGGCACCGCCATTTACCTTGAACATCTCGAGGAATGGAAAGCCACCATGGAAAACGACAGCGACGACTAATACACCGGCAGGCACGAGTGCACCGTCAAGCCTTAATCCTAGGATTGAGCCTGCCGGGCAAACGGTGCGGGCTCCGCCCGCGGTAGGCTGGATTCGCAAGCGAACTCAACACGAACTCAAAATCAAACCTTGGCATCGCACGCGACCACGGAGTCGCTCGCCCCCTTGCCGAATTGCCTTTCCACTCAGCCCCTCAGTCCTTTCGCCGCTTGAGTTTGGGTTTACATTTGAGTTACTTTTCATTTGTATCTTGCTCACAGCTATTTGCTAATCCCTAACTGCTCCCTCCCCCCCTCAACCCCTTCTGCATAACAATGCATGAACGGCTATCGCGTCTATTATGAGCATCTATGGCCGGCCCTCTTATTAGCCCCCCCCGCGTTCTTGTGGCGATTGCCCTCTTGCTGTTCATCAACAGCCAGCTGCCTGTGCGCTATGGTGGCAAAATCGGCGGAATGCTTCGCCCCGTCGCCGACCTTGT
>JAZGFZ010000147.1:0-18574 GCA_036480015.1 Algisphaera sp.
TGGTTCTCGTATTTTTTCAACCACGAAACACACGAAAAACACGAAAGGAAGCCAAAGAAAACCAAAGAATCTTTTTCGTGTAGTTCGTGTGTTTCGTGGTTGTTCAGAAATTGGAAATCTCTGGGGCTTGGTCTTGTTGGATGAGACGCGTGGGCTTTAAAAATTGACAAGAAGGGCCTCACGCAAAGGCGCAAAGGGCGCAAAGGTAAGGCAGGAAGAAGAGTGGCCTGCCTTGCCTTTTGCGCCCCCTTTGCGCCTTGGCGCCTTTGCGTGAGATGTTTTCTGGATGGGCAAACTCAAGCCATGCGATGGGGTTTGGTTTCAAGCGTGCGGGGGTATGATGATCCTTCACACGATTCAACTTGTAGGGCAAGGCAAGGTGGGCAGTGGTCCTTCTTCTCTTGCCTTTCTTGGCGTCTTTGCGTCTTGGCGTAAAATGTTTGGCTGAAGCGCCAACAAACATCACCTGCAAAAAAGTGATTGGGCCTGGGCCTGGCCCTGGTTCTGGATGGTTTGAGTCTGACAACGAAGCGTCAGGCGGGCGCGCCTGACCTACGGGAACCTCATGAGGTTGAAAATGGGTTGGGGTCACGTGAGCCGTCGGAATTTGATTGATCTTTCGCAGTAGCACTTGCTACCACGTGATCTCGCGTTGTACGCGGCAGTTGCATTTGCTGGGGGCTGGCGCGGTGATGATTCGTGGATTTTCCTTGTTTTAAAGCGTTTTTTAAGGCGGTGTCTCACGCAAAGGCGCAAAGGTGGGTTTAGTCAGGGGAAACACCTGCCTGTGCTTCGGGTGCGGTGGGGGTGTTTGGATTGGCTGGCGTTTGTTCGTCTGTGGGGATTTCGGCTGCCTGTGCTTCGCCGTGCGGGGTGCGGGTTTGCCGAAGGGGATGATCTGCCCATAATTCATCGAGCAGGTTGTTGTCGGCTTCGATGGAGTCGGAAGGTTTGGGCGAAGCGGCTTGGCGTGGATTGACTGAAGGGTGCGATTTCTGAGTGTCGCTGAGCTTGGCGTCATGAGGTATTGCAGCGAAGAAGTGCTTCATGAAGCTCCAGTTGAATCGCTGTTTGGCGGCTTTGGGTTCAGTGCTCCACATGCTTCGGCTTGGGGTGTCGGCGCGGTAGGTGTAGAAGCCGCTGTCGCGGTCGCTTTCGTTACGGTCACGGTCACGGTCGCTGCTGTTGTGGTTGCGAATGTTGTTGCTGCGATTGCGAATTGTGAAATCCACGCGCGGGGGGGCAGAGGTTTCGTTGGCGTCTGGATTCAACGGCCTGCGGGTCGTGTGGAGGTCGTCGAAACGTAAGACGACGCGTGTGTCGTGGGTGCCGCTGGCGTTGTCGTTGCCATCGTCGTTGCCATCGTCGTTGTCGTCATTTGCAGGCGTGGCCGTGGCGGTGATGGTTCGGGTGGCGGTCAGATCGCCGTCGGTGACTGTCACGGTGAATGGGTGTGATCCCACGTTGATGGCGGTGGTGACCAAGGCGGTGTTGCCCACAATGTTCCCATTGCTGTTTTTCCAAACAAACGACAGGTTGTCGCCGTCGGGGTCCGACGAAGCGCTGGCGTTAAGCACGACATTGCCTGGCCCCACTCGGTTGACATTGGATGCGATTGCATTGGGGGCTTGGTTGCTGGGGCTGCTTACGCCTTGCAGCGAAAAGGCCCGCAGGGTGGTTTGCCCGTACCAAAATCCACCATAGGTGTAGATTTTAAAGTCGATGGGCTGCGAACCATCGAGTGCAGATTGCTGGCCGAGAGTCGTTGAGAAATCGTGTTCGCCGGTTCCGGTGAATGCGGTGCCCGAATCATAGATTTCAACGCCATTGGCGGTGACAAAGAAACGCCTTGCGGAGTTCCAGTTGTAACGTTCCATGGTGAAGTCGAGTTGGGCGCCCCGCAGGTCGTTGCCTGCGGCAAGGGTGCGTTGGATATAAAGGTCGCTGCTCAGGGCAACGGCTTTGGAGCTTTCCGTTTGGTCGCTGCTGTGGTGGGCGGTGAAGCCCAATCCATTGGCGGTGACGACGTTGGCTGTGCCTGCTCCGAAGCTCCAGCCCCCTGCGCTGTTGTCGGAAAAGTCGGAGACAATGTTCACGTCATCTGTGTTGGGGTCGGGGTTTGGCGTGGATCCGTTGTCTGCAACAGAGCCATGAAGTGTGATGGCTTTGAGTCGTGTGTCGTGGCCGTAGCTTGACCCGTAGGCATAGAGCCTGAACTCGACAGGTTGGCTGGTTTGATAAATGTCGGAGGCTGGAAGGGTGATTTTGAATGCTTGGTCCGCATCGGCACCATGGTCATTGAATGCAGGCATGGGGAGGCCGATGGCTTGGTTAAAGCCGTCAATGCTGGATTTCAAAATGAATTGTCGGTGTGAATGGTAGCTGGGGCGATTGATTGTGAAATCAAATGTTGTTCCGCGATAGTCAACGGTTTTGTCCGAGTGAGGGGTGGCTTTAAAGGCCAAGTATTGGTTGGTATTGAAAGGGGATTGTTCGATGGTGTCGTGTGTGGATCTAAAAACAACACCGTTGTCATTGGCTTTTCGTTGCATCCAGCTTCCGGTGAGAATTTCAACCAACGCGATGCCGGCGTTATTTTGAAAGTTGGCGGTATTTCCCACAAAGTTGGACTGAACCACGGTGCCGCCGGCACCTTCAGGGGTCACGATGACATCGACGGTGCGCGTGTTTGTTGCGCCTTGGTTGTCGGTGACGGTTAATGCAAAGGTGTAATTGCCCACTGCAAGAAGGTGGCTGAATGCGGCTTGATTGCTGACCGTTTGCCCATCGAGCATCCATTGATAGCTGCTGTTACGGTTGAGAGTGCCGTCAAGATCGCTGGAGGCAGTCCCGTCGAGTTGAATGGTGGCATTGCCGCTGTTGTCTGCGATCGCCACGATTTGGTTGTTCGTGCCGTTGGTTCGGGCGATGGGCGCTAGGTTAAAGCTGCTGGCAGGAGCGTTGGTGACCCAGTCTTGGGTGGCGCGGTATTTGTGGGCTTGGCTGATGGGCTGGTCTTGATGCTCTTTGAGCCCCCATGAGCCCCACTTGCCTGGGGCGTATGTTGCAGTGAAGTTGTTGTAAAGGGAAATGCCTTTGTCACGCAGGGTGTTGAGGTAAGTGCTGTAGAGGTCATACATTTGAGGATCGCGATTGGCGGCCACCAGAATTTCAATCAATTCTTTCATGTCTTCGGCATGAAGGGGTTGGTATTGATCGTTGACAAACCCTGAAGCGGTGAGGTGTTGCCCACCTTCATAGGCCGTTAACCAAAGACCATTGGCGTCTGTAATGGTTTTGTGTGCGTCAATGATATTGTCGAGGTGCTCACTTATTTCGTTGTGCACATCAGATAAAATCTTGTTTTTTCGAGCTTCGTCGTTTTCTAAATTTTGAAACTCAGCGGTGAATGCAAGGGTGGCGGGGGTGGTTCCTGTGAGATGCCTTGAGATAACATCGGGTTTGGTAAAATAGGGTGCAATGGCCACGGCGTCGGGCATGATTTGATCGGGGTTGTAAGTGGTGTCTTTGAACGCGGCGAGTCGTTGTTCGGTGACGCTCACAGCATTGGATTGACTGCCGATGACCTTGACCAGTCGGTTGGTGGATTGGCCTGGGTTTTGCCCGTTTTCATCAAAAACATCTGTGAATATTTTCCAGATGGCGGCAGATCGGTGTGCAACCCACCGATTCCCTGCACTGTGGCCGGTTCCCCAGCCTTGGGCTTCGCCTTGAATCACCGCGTAGTGGTACGAAGAGAATTGGGTGTTCCATGTTTCGTTGCTGTACTCAATGAAGGCTTTGAGGTTTGGATCTAGGTTGTTTTTGATGTAAAGGGCCATCTGGGCGATGTAGTCGTCATCCACTTCGGCAGGAACGGTGAACCATGCGTTTTGACCTGTTTGATTGGCCAGTTCCACCATGTACTCAAGTGCGACCCCCACGGTGATGCGTGTGGCGTCGTTTTCAACTCCCTCGTGTCCTGTGATGCCTTGATAATCCGTTGTGTGGACACGTTGATCCCACGTGGTGAGTTCGCTGTTGTTGGTGCGTCCCCAGTCCATGAAACGCAACGTTGAGAAAGGCTGAAGTACATCTGTAAAGTGCGTGTCAAAGGTGCCCGTTAAACCTTGTTTAACGAGGCTGATGTTGCTGAGGCTGCCGCTTTCGATTTTTACATTGGCAAAAAAGGATGCGTTGCCAACCACCTGAAGTGTGCGTGTTTGGTTGTTTCCGTCGAAGGAGAATTCTTGACGGCCATTGTTGGCGAGATTTGGATCGCCAAAGCTGATGGTGCCGTTTCCGCTAGCCTTCAAGGTGTAAAGTCCTGCGCCTGAACGAAACGTAATGCGTGTTACGGCATCGGTGTCTGTGGAGGTCCAATTGGCGTTTTTCATTAAGTCATTGAATGGCGTTGAATCGGCGGGTAGTGAGTCGTACCAGCCACCTTGGGGGCTGCTGGCATTGGGGACCCACACGTCACCGCTGCTTGAAGGAACCACCGATTCCAAATTGGTGCCAACATACATGGCCCCTGACATCAGCTGCCGCTCTTCGAGTTTTTCAAACAGGGGCGTAGGGCGGGTGTTTTGGGCAATACACTTATGAAACCAGCGGGACTGGCGTTGTTTTTTTAAACGGGATTTCATAAGGCTTGCTTCAAGGAGGGAGGTTGAGGGGGGCCAAAGGGATTAAAGGCAGGCCAATGCGGGTTGATCGCGTTTGGGCAGGCCTTTGATTGGCGTTGGCAATCGATCGGCATCAGGTTGATGACGCGGCGTGTGTTTGTTTTCGGTTGTTCAACTTAGGGAAAACACTTGGCTGCCAGCGGAGGTTGGGCGTTGCACCCAGCTCGTTGACGATTTGTATCGTGTTCACGCGAAATCGGAGCCTTTGTGAGGCGAAATGAAGGATATGAATGCGATTGAGGCAAAAAAAAGTGGTGTGAAAAAGATGTGGACGTCCCGATAAGTCGCAGGTCTTCAGGTTATTGTTTTCGAGCTTCCAACACTGCACGAAAGACATCAAGCGGGGGTTGGTGGCCGGTCCATAGGGCGTATTGGGCGGCGCCTTGGCGGACGAACATTTCGAGGCCGTTGAGGGTGTTGCAACCTGCGGCTTGGGCTTGACGCAAAAGTTGGGTTTCGACGGGGTTGTAAACCGTGTCGAAAACGATGGGGCGGTGGGTGCTTTGGGTTTGCGGGAAGGTGGTGGGGGTGGCATTGATGTGGGGGTGCATGCCCACGGAGGTGCAGTTGATAACAAGGTCGGCGGCGTAGGGGTCGAGTTGATCGAGTGGTTTGGCGCTGGCGTCAAATTCGGCGGCGAGGGCTTGGGCTTTTTCGAGGGTGCGGTTGTAGACGGTGACGTGAGCGCCTTGGGCAGCAAAGCCAGCCACGGCGGCGCGGGCGGCGCCACCGGCGCCCAGCACGGCGATGATTTTGCCTTGAAGTTGGGCGTGGCCTTTTGGGGGTTCCATGGCGGCGCAGGTGGCGTCGAGAATGGCGGCGTAGTCGGTGTTGCCTGCGTAAAGCGAGCCATCGCTTTTGCGTGCAAGGGTGTTGGCGGCGCCAATGGTGTTGGCCAGGGGTTCGATGTCGCCGCCTTGTTCTTTAATGAATTTCAGCAGGTTTTGTTTGTGGGGCAGGGTGACGGATGCGCCCGAAAAATGCAGTGGGGCGTAATCGAGCCAGCGAATGACGGTGGCTTTGAAGTGTTCGTATTCGGGGGCAATGGGCATGGGCAGGTAAACGCCGTTGAACCCGGTGGCGGTGAATCCTGCATTGTGAAATGCCGGGGAGGCGCTGTGGGCCACGGGGTGGCCGATGACGCCGTAGACCTTGGTTTGAGAATCGAGGGCGTCCCAGCGGTAAAGGTTTTTAAGTTCGTCGAGGGTGGGTTGCCCCGGGGCGGTTGTTGATTCGGTGTTGAGTGAGGCGAAGGTGAGGTGGGCGCCAAATTTTTTGGCAAGCACGCGCGATGGAAGGCCTGCTTCGCCCATGCACAGGGCGATGGTGGGTTTAAGTTTGCGATTGATGAGTTCGAAGGCGTCGATGTTGTCGCGCAGCGATCGGGCCCGCCACGCGGCTTTGATGATGCGGCAGGCCGGGGCATCGGCCATGGCCAAAATACGGCGGTCTAAATCGGGCGGAAAAGTTTCAAAGTCGTGGGTGGAGAGAATGAGGCCTGCGGTGACATCGGAGCGGGTTTGGCTGGGGTGGTCGACCACCAAGCCGATTTTTTGGCGCAGATTGGCCGAGGTTTGATAGGCCTTGAGTTCGAGATCGAGATAGGCAGGGGTGTGGCCATCGGCGCCCAGCCCTGCGTGTTCGAGCAGGCTGACGCGGTCGGTTTCGTCGAGGTCACAGTGGCCGCCTTCCCATGCGGCGCGGGCGGTGATGAGGCAGGGCAGGGGGCTGCGGGCCACCAGCGATTGAACCTCGGCAGGCTGGGTGAAGGTGTCGATGCGGTATTCGACCAAGTCGGCCCCATGCTCGGCGGCGCGGGCGGCGGCAGCGTGGGCGGTTTCAAGGCTTTCAACGAAGATGGGAACGGCAATGAGGGTCATGGGCCTAGCGTATCGGGGCCGCAGGGGGTTTGTGGGGGCAGGTTGAAGGTTTGGGAAAGGTTTAGAGGGCGGTTTAGAGGCTGGTTTGAGAGAAGAGACACCCAAAATCGTTTTGGGGCGCGATCCACGAGGGGTTGGGCGGCGTAACACTCTTTGTAGCGCCGGTTGCCATGGGGGCGATCGGGCTTTGCGTTGCTTGATCGGGCGATGGTTTTTCTCTCTGAAAGAGGCCCCAATGACAACGCTGAACGTTTGTTTAAAGGATACGGCGGCTCAGAAGAGAGCATTGGGTGGGCCATGCGGACAAGAACACGAAGAGGCAGATCGGTCTCCTTTACAATCATCGGTGATGGTTGATATTCCAGATAACTCAGACAACAGCGATGACGCAGCCGCTCCCGCGCTTAAGTTGACCGGAGCGCAAGACGTAAGCCTTGTCACCGACGAATCGTTGATGTTGGCCCATCGCACAGGCGACCCAGATGCCTTTGAGGTGTTGGTGCGGCGTTACCGACCCGAGCTGTTTCCGTTTTTAATTCGTTTTATGAGCGGGCGGGCCGCCGCAGAAGATGTGTTCCAAGACACCTTTTTGCAAATTCATTTGTCGGCCGACAAATTTGATGTGACCAAGCGGTTTAAGCCGTGGCTTTACACCATTGCGTCTAACAAAGCCCGCGATCTTTTGCGTAAACAAAAGCGACGCAAAACGGTGCCGCTTTCGGCAGGGGTGGGCCGCGATGGTGATGGCCCGGCCTTCGTCGATTTAATGGACTCGGGTTTGCCCCGGCCTCTGGACATTGCCGAAGACCGCGACATGGCCCAGCGCGTGCGCGGTGTGGTCGAGCAATTGCCCGATCACCTGCGTGAGGTGTTGTTGCTGGCTTACTTTCAGCAGTTTGCTTACCGCGAAGTGGCGGAAATGCTGGGCATTCCGTTGGGCACCGTGAAAAGTCGATTGCATTCGGCCGTGGGCACGTTTGCCCAATATTGGAAAAAAAGCATGGGCGGTGCGGATGACGATGACCCTAGCGATGGCCCCAGCGATGAAAGTGGCAAAGGCGGTTGATGCTTTTTGTGGGCCATGTTGGCGTGGTGTTCGAACTTCTTTTTGGTCTTTTTGGTTTTTCTCAATGACACATCCATCCTCCGATGAATTCACGTTGAATGCGGCCGACGCCGCAGCGCTTGATGCACTTTTAGAACAAGGCGGCGCGGTTGCCTTGGCCCACGAAGATTCTGATGCGCAGGGGTTGAAGGGGTGTTTGTCGTTGCTTGATGTGTTGCCCGCAGACGAGGCAGGCCGCCGTGCTGAGGGTGACGACGCTTTGGTGGCCGCAACACTTGCCCGTGTGGCAGCGGCGTGTGAGGCCACTTCAGATTTAACATTGAACCCTCAAGATGGCGCAGAACTGGACGCCGTGATTGAACGTGGAGGTCGGCCAGCGGCTGGATCTGTTGGATCTGTTGGGTCTATTGGGGCGGGATTGGGCAACGTGTTGAGTTTGCTGGATGTGATGCGGGATGCTGAGCAACAGGGCGAGTTGTTGGATTCAGATGAAGCCAACGAGGCCTTGGTGCAACGCACCTTGGCGGCGGTGTCGGCCCAGCGTCAACGTGAGCGTTTTGCCGCGCAGGTGGCCTTGGTGGGCGCGGCCCCCACAGGGCGCGGCTTAAGTGCCAGTTGGCGGCAGGTGGCCGCCGCCGCCGCCGTGTTTGTGGTGGGCTTTTCGCTTTTAATGCCCGCCATCAATCGCAACCGTGATGCATCGCAACGGGCGAGCTGTGCTAACAACCTGGCCACCGCAGGCATGCAGTTGGGGGCTTATGCCGCCGACCATCAAGGGGCGTTGCCCCGTGGCCCCGTGGGTGATTCGTGGATCCGCACCGGCCAGCCCGATGCCGTGACCGCTGATGGTCGATTTCAATCCAACTCGGCCCACTTGTATTTGTTGATTCGCGGTGATTATTTGGCCCCGGACTATTTGGCGTGTGCAGGCAACGAAGCCGCCGCAACCGCGCCAAAGGTGGCAGGGCAAATGGATTGGGCCGTTCCGCAAGCGGTGAGCTACAGCTATCAAAACCAGCATGGTGCCGGGCCGGTGCGATTGGATTTGGCCCGTTCGGGGCTGGCGGTGTTGGCCGACAAAAACCCGCGATTTGTCGCGAAAAATGGAAAATTGGAGTTTGACGCAACATCGAACGAAAACGCCGTGAGTCGCCAGCACCAAAGCGCCGGGCAAAACATTTTGACACTCGACGGAGCCGCACGTTGGAATGATTCACCCGTGTCTCAGCAAGACGCAGACAACGTGTGGACCAAGTCAGGGCATCAAGGGGTGTATGTAGGCAACGAAGCACCCACCAACGTAAATCGCGATTCGTTTTTGGTGCCGTGAGGGGGGCGGGGGGTTTAGGGTGTGGTAGGACGCAAGCGGGAGTCCTAACCTGGGCCTGGGCTTGAATCAGATATCGATTGATAAATCAGTATCTCAAATGGAGAAATCAGTGGGAATTTCAGGGGCTGGTCTGCGAAATGACGGATCCAAAATGGGGCCGCGGGGGATTTTTCAATTGTTACTTTTCAATGGTCAATGGTCAATGGTTAATGCGAAATCGGTCTTTAAGTTCGGTCGTTAGTTCGCAGCTATCCCCATTGATGGCAATTGAAGAATGGCAAATGACAAATGAAAAATCGCAGCGACTCACAGGGGTTAGCAAGAAAGCCACGGGATTCCCGCCTGTGCAGGAATGATGAAATAAATCATTTTAGGGACTTGGCCCTCATAAATGGGGCGTTGGAATTTCACACCTCACCCCATCGTCTTTAGGGCGAGGCGGATTCGCTGACCAATTGGGTGATGATGGTGACGTGGCAGGGTTTGCCGTAGTGCTGGGTGAATGTTTGGGCGAGGTCGTTGGCGAGGGTGGGGTCGTTGGGGGTTGGGGCGTTGCGGGTGATGTTGATGTGGAGCGTTTGGCCTTTGCGCTGGGGCGATGAGAAGTCGACCAGTTGGGCGCCGGGTTGGGTGGCGATGCGCTGGGCGGTTTGGGTGCGTAGGCTTTCAGAAATGCCTCGGCCTGGCAGGGCGGCGTAGAGGGCGTAGCCCAAGGGAATGCTAAGGGCCAAGGTGGCGATGGCAAGGGCTGAAACCACGGGGCGACGCCATGATTTGTTGGGGTCGCGGCGGTGGCCGGGTAGGGGCTGCATGCCCAAGGCGTACAGGGCCACGGCGGCGCCAAACACGATGGCGATGATGTTGGTGAGAAACAGCACGCTGGCGCCGGCGCTGGTGTGCAGGTCGCCTCGGGTGAGGGCGACGCCGGCGGTGGCGATGGGCGGCACCAAGGCGGCGGCGATGGCCACGCCGGGTAGGGCGCCCGAGAGGTTGGGGCGTGCGGTGGCGTAGGCGGCGGCCAATCCGCTGGCAAAGGCCACGCCTAAATCTAAAAGGTTGGGGGCGCCGCGAGCAAGCATCTGCGGGGTGACGCCTGCGTGGGGCACGACAAGGCCCATGAGGGCGGCGATGGAAAAGGCCAGCACAAAACCCAGTACCACGGCTTTGACGGCGTGGCGAATGAGGCTTCGGTTGCCTTGCACCACGGCCAAGCCGCTGCCGATGAGCGGGGTCATGAGCGGGGCGACGAGCATGGCGCCAATGACCACAGCCCCGGAGTTTTGCATGAGTCCAAAGGTGGCGATGATGGTGGACAGGCTGATGAGGGCGATGAAGTCGACGTCCCATTGGCTGGCGCCTTGAATGCGCTCGACCAAGGTGATGCGGTCTTCGCGGTTGAGTTGCGGCACCCAGCGTTCAAAGGTGCTGCGCATGGCGCGTGCGGCGGCATCGGCCAAGGGTTCGGCTTGGCGCACCACCCCCAAGGTGATTGGGGCCGATCGGTCTTGAAGCAATTTGTCGGGCACGGCGTCGAACAATGCTTTGCGGGTGTGCCAACGGTCGGCGGCGCCCACGAGCACCAAGTTGTAATCGCCTTCTTGCACCGCGTGGGTGACGCCGGTGCGGTAGTCGGGGGCAATTTCCACCCGGGCTCGAATCTCGGGCACTTTGGGGCGTTCGAAACGTGTGCCCAAGGCTTTGCGAATGGCTTGCTCGACTTTGCGTTGGCCCACTGAATGAGCTTCGGGGCCGACGTCGGGCTCGACATACAGTGCGTCGACCCGTGGGGGGGCGGGCGTGGCGGTTTGGGGCTTGGGGTCGTCCCCGGTGTCGTCCTCGGTGTTGGTGTCATCGACGCCAAGCGAAGGGGATGGCGCACTGGCCAGTTGGGCGGCGAGCTTGAGGGCTTCTTCGGCGTGGGGTCCGCCTGCGGTGGGCACCAAAATGGCCGCGGTGGCAGTGGGTGGGTCGGCGGCGGGTCGCAGCACCAGCACGGCGCAGCGGGCAGAGCGAAACAGGCCAGCGGTGAGTGTTTCTTCGGGCCCTTTGTTGCGTTCGTGTTTGGCCAGCACCAACCACTTGGCCCCGCAATCGGCCACGGCTTTAAGGGTGGCGGCGATGGCGTCGTCGCCAGGATCCACCGCTTGCACGGTGCAATCGGGCACGGTGTCTGCGGCGGCCTGAGCGGCCATGACCACGGGATGGGTGTCGGCTTGGCGGGCAGTGGGCGGGCTGACCGCCAGCACGGTGATGCCTGCGCCCCGGGCGCGACCCAGCCTCGCGGCCCACGCGATCATGGTGTCGGCTTCCCAGTCGGCTTCGATGACCACGGCTATGGGCATGGGGTTTGGGGCGGCTGCGCCGCGAAGAGGTGAAGGTTGGGGATTGGGCTAAATTGAGAGGGCGCATGGTAAACGGTTCATGCGCTTTTGGCGTTGTGCTTTAACGTGGCGCTTAGAAATGATCGAATGGCAACAGCATGGGGTTTTGTTCGGGGAACAGGGCGGCCGCCAGTGCGGCGGCGTCGCCTGTGGTTTGCATGTTGGCCTCGCGCATTTTTGATTCGGGGGTGTTGGTGCCAAAGACCAATGCCACCGCATGACCGCGTGTTTTAATTTTATGTTTTGTTTTTTGCTTGGATGATTCTGAGCTCACGGTGATTTTGCGTGCGGTGATATGCAATGCAGCTTTCTCTTTGCCGTCATCCACATGAAGGGTTCCCGTCCATTTGGCCATGGGAGACTGGCGGAGCCGAAGGTGTAATTCGTTTGCGATTTTCGCCAGTGTGGTACGCAGATTCAATACCTGCGCCATGGGGCCGCCGTTGGGGTTGATGTGGGTGATGATTTCACATCGACTTTGACGAACGCGCTGCATCAAGGGTGTTTGGATGGGTTGGTCGATGAATGTTACGTCATCGCAGCGAAGTTTTCGTGCGAGCTGGCCGAGTGTGCGAAGCACTTGTGTGGGGTCGCCCACGGCTTCGTGGCAGTTGAGTCGGCGGTTTGCGGAATCATGTTTGATATACACATATCCCGCCAGTCGATCGCGTCCGTCGACCCACCGATAGCCTTCGCCGCGAATATTGCCTGCACGGGTAAACGTGGGTCGAACGGCGGTGCCTGTGACGTCTGCGAAAGTGCGGTTGTACAAGGCGTCGGTGTCTTCTCGTCGCACCAGTTTGAATTTGCGAATGGTCGACGCAGGTTTTTCTGCGGGCAGGTCGGTTGCTTGAATGCGGTGCTGTTGGCTTGGAAACGCACGAACATATCCCAGTCGATCGTAATAGTCGTTAATGCCAAACAATGACGACAGATCGTGCCCCGCTTCACGCATGGCATCGATGGACGCGTGGGCGGTTTTTACGAGGTGGCCCCTTTTGCGAAAATGAGGATGGGTGAGTACGGCTCCCACCCCGCCGCAGCGCACCGTGGCCGCCCCCACACGCATGTCGTAGGCCCAGACCCCAAAGTGCGACACCACTTGCCCGTCAATCAATCCAATGCGTGATGTTGCGGGGTCGTAGTGGCTGCCTGCGAAATACCCTGCGCTTAAAAATTGGCGAATCCCAAAGTAGTTGCCCGCTCCGTCAAACCCAAAAACCTTGGCCGAAAGATCTGAGATTGCTTCGTGATGTTCGGGCAGGTGCGGGGCGATGATTTGGAGTGAGGGGGATAGAGTCATTGCGCTGGGTTTTCAGGGGGCGTTGTTGAGGTGTGATGGCGCGGCGTCTTTGGAAAGAATTTTACGCCAAGACGCCAAGACGCCAAGAAAGGCAAGAGAGGAAGCGTTGAGAGTGAGGTCGTGTTTTTGTAATCGTTTTCCGTTTTTTGAAGTAACACTTGAGATGATCGCGATGCACCACAAGCCTTTTCTTTAAGCAAAGGCGTTTGAGAAATCGGGGGATGGGCAAGGTCGTTAAGAAATTCACAGATTTCGTTCCCTGCCTTTCTTGGCGTCTCCGCGATGCATCCTCACGCAAAATTCATGAACGGCGCCAAGTTTGTTACTCGTTAATCCCCAAATCGGCCTTGGTAAACAAGGCCGCGAATTCAAAGCCAGCGGCGTTGATGGCTTCGCGGGCGCCTTCTTGGCGGTCGATGACGACGACGATTTTGGCGACGTCGACTTTCATTTCGTCGCGTAGAAGTTTGGCGGCTTCGATGCTTTGACCGCCGCTGGTGGCGATGTCTTCGGTGATGAGCACGCGGTCGCCTGGGTTTAAGACGCCTTCAAATTGTTTGGCGGTGCCGTAGTCTTTTTTGGCGTTGCGAATGAGCACCATGGGCAGGCCGGTGGCCAAGGCGGTGGCGGTGACCAGGGGAATGCCGCCCAGTTCGGGGCCTGCGAGGCGGTCGATGGAATCGTCGACATGCTCGGCGAATTTTTGGCCCAGTGCGGCAAGGATTTTGGGTTGCGTGGCAAACAGGTATTTGTCGAGGTAGTACTTGCTTTTGCGGCCCGAGCGAAGGGTGAAGTCGCCGTGGAGAAGGGCCGTGTCGCGGATGGCTTCGATGAGTTGGGGTTCGGTCATTTGTGGGGGGTTGGGGTATGGGGTGTGGAGTTTAGGGAAGACGCAAGCGGTGGGGGCTGCTGAAGAGCATGGTACCTGCGCCTCATTCATCGAAGGGACTGAGGGGCAGGGGGACGAAGTGAAAAGACAATCCAGAAGTGAGCCCACACCCCATCCCCCGCGCCCCACCCCCTAATATGCGTCCCTTATGAAACGTGATTTGCGCGACAAGGTGATTTTGATTACGGGGGCCAGCTCGGGCATTGGGCGGGCCACGGCATTGGCGTGCGCTGCGGCGGGCATGCATGTGTCGATGATGGCGCGGCGCGAGAGCAAGTTGATTGAAGTGGCCAAAGAAGTGAGTGCGTTGGACGCCAAGACGCATTATTTTGTGGGCAATGTGGCGGATGTGGGGGCGGTGAAAACATGGGTTGAGCAGGCGTATCAAACGTTTGGCCGCATGGACGCGGTGTATGCCAATGCGGGGTATGGCATGGCGTCGCCCATGTTGGACATGACCGACGCCGATGTGCGGGGCATGTTTGAGGTGAATTTTTTTGGCACGCTGAACACGCTGCGGGCTGCGCTGCCTTATGTGACCACCACGCCAGATGGACTAAAGCACTTGTTGGTGTGTTCGTCTTGCTTAAGCGAACTGGGGCCGCCAGAGTCGGGGGTGTATGCGGCCACCAAGGGGGCTCAAGATTTAATGGCCCAGGGATTGCGGGCTGAGTTGGCAGGCGAAGGTGTGAAGGTGACCACGGTGCATCCGGTGGGCACCAAAACCAATTTCTTTAAAGTGGCCCAAGAGCAAAGCGGTGTGAAGGCTGGGGCACGCATTGAGCCGCCGGGTTTTTTAATGCAAACGCCCGAGCATGTGGCAGGCCGCATTGTGAAGGCGTTGAAACGACCCCGGGCGGAAGTGTGGCCCATGACCATGGCTCGGTTTGCGGCGGCCATGGCCACGGCCATGCCGGGACTAACGGCGTGGATTTTGGCTCGCGGTTATGCGCGGGAATTAAAAAAAACCAAAGGGCAAGGTGAATAAGATGGAGACGGCAATGGATATCGCCCGCACGCTTAACGCGAATTTTGACACGGTGGCTTCGGTGGCCCATGACGCCCGTGTATTGGCCTCGCCTTTGGCAGAGGCAGGCGAACTGCTACGCGCTGCGTTGGTGGGTGGCCGCAAATTATTGTGTTGCGGCAATGGTGGCAGCGCATGCGATGCCGCGCATTTCACCGCAGAGATTGCGGGTCGGTATGCGTTGGAGCGTCGCGGATTTCCGGCGATTGACCTGACGGCAGACCACTCGATTGTGACGGCGTTATTGAATGATTATGACCCGCACGATGTGTTTGCCCGGCAGGTGGTGGCACAAGGAACGGCAGGCGATGTGCTGTGCGTATTTTCGACCAGTGGAAACAGTGAAAATGTGGTGCGGGCACTGAAAGCCGCGCAAGGCCACGGTTTGAAAACCGTGGCGTTTTTAGGTTGTGGCGGTGGCGCGTGTGCGGGGCTGGCCGACGTGGAATTGGTGGTGCCGTCGACGGTGACCGCACGCGTGCAGGAGATTCATTTGGTGCTGTATCACACGCTGTGCGAGGCGCTGGATCCGGTGTTGGCCGCGGTGGAGGGGTGAGTCGCAGGGTGACCTTCCTGGTTTTTAGAAGAGTATGGTGCGTGATGAGCGGGGCGTATGGGCTGAGATGTTTTACGCCAAGACGCCAAGGAGGCGTTGCGGGGCCTGGCTTCCCTCCGAAACCCCCTTCGCGTCTCTGTGGCTCCCCTTTTTGTCTTCCTTGGCGTCTTGGCGGCTCTGCGTCTTGGCGTAAAATCTCTTGCCAGAGGCGGCTTTCTCATTGCGCGTCAACGCAAACTCCTCCTGAAACCTGTGAACAGTTACACGGCGCGGGCACCGCCCGCGGTAGGCTGGATTCGTAAGCGGGCTCAACGCGTTACCCTAAAATTTAGGCTTGACGCTGCACTAGCCTTCGCGGGAATGGCGGGGCGTGTGTGGCTTGCATTTGAATAAAAGGGCAAGGCACGCAAGCAGCATGAAGCCCATCGCGAGGCATGTCGAGCGCCACCGGGCGGTGGTTCGAAATTCGAGTGTCATTGCTTTGATCGGATTGTTTGAATGGGCGCGATATTCGGTGATGGCTTCGGTTGATGCGCCTGTTTGAGCGAGGGCATGGCGTTGTTGTGCTTGGTGTTGCTTGGCTTGGTGAAGTTGGCGCCGCAGGGCGTGTGGCCCCAGTGCATAAGACATCGTGTGTGGGGTGAACAGGGCTCCGGTGAGGAGGGCGATGCTGGTGAGGGCGAAGGCCCAAAATGTTTTGCCACGCCACGGGCTGGAATGAAGGGGCGATTGCGATTTCATGAAAAGAGTTTAGCTCGGAAACCCGAACAACCCACTACCATGCTGGCATGGCCAAAGAACGGATTGTGCAGGGCGGGAGTGTGGGCGCTGAAGAAGAGCGTTTTAATCTGTCGCTGCGCCCTCAGACGTTGGATGATTATGTGGGGCAGCCCATGTTGGTGGAAAAGCTTCGGATTACGTTGGAGGCGGTGAAACAGCGCGGCGAGCCAATGGAGCATGTGTTGTTGCACGGGCCACCGGGGCTGGGCAAAACCACGTTGTCGCACATTATTGCCAATGAAATGGGCACACATGTGACGGTGACCGCAGGGCCTGCGCTGACCAAAGGCGGGGATTTGGTGGGCACGCTTACCAAATTGCAGCGCGGTGATGTTTTGTTTATCGATGAAATTCATCGACTGCCTGTGGCGGTCGAAGAATTTATTTATCCGGCGATGGAAGATTTCAAAATTGATTTCACCATTGACACAGGCATGCATGCCAAGACGATTCCCATTGATTTGAAGCCTTTTACGTTGATTGGCGCCACCACACGGGCCGGACTTTTGAGTGGCCCGATGCGGTCGCGTTTTGGTTTAACGCACAATTTAGAGTTTTACAATCAAGCCGATTTGCTTTCGATTTTAAGGCGATCGGCTGATTTGCTGGGCATTGATGTGGCGGCGGCAGACGATGCGTTGCATGCCATTGCGCGGCGCTCGCGCGGCACGCCACGCATTGCCAATCGGTTGTTGCGGCGTGTGCGGGATTATTCGCAGGTGAAGGCACACAACAAGTTTGATGATGCCGTGGTGGATGCGGCGCTTAAGTTAGAGGGTGTGGACAACAAGGGGTTGGATGACATTGACCGCAAATATTTGAAGGTGATTGGCACGACGTACCAAGGCGGCCCGGTGGGGCTGGAGGCAGTGGCGGCCACGCTGGGCGAAGACGCGGGGACGTTGGAGTCGATGGTGGAGCCGTATTTGTTGCAATTGGGTTTGCTGGCTCGCACGCGTAAGGGGCGCATGTTGACGCGCGAAGGG
Organism: Algisphaera sp.; assembly: GCA_036480015.1. GTDB lineage: Bacteria > Planctomycetota > Phycisphaerae > Phycisphaerales > Phycisphaeraceae > Algisphaera. The sequence goes on from JAZGFZ010000147.1 coordinate 16,887, forward strand.
GCGGATTATGTGGGGGTGAAGGGCGTTGGGGTTGATTCTTAGTGGGGTTCGCGTGAGGGCAGGGCTTTTTTTCACTTAATCCCTTGGCTCTTGAGCGCTTAGCTTCTTTCCAGCTGTCGTTATTCGGACGTTTTATCCTTGTGTCGCAACAGAAAGGATCAAAAAGGCCCAGACTGTCGATAGGATGAAGATGAACTCTGAACGCCCCGACACACTCGGACGTACTTCTGTGATGCGAATGCTCTTGGCTGGAACCGTGATGGTGGGTGGCCTGTGGCTGGCGCAGGGGGCTGTCGGGCCGCAACCTGCGATTGCGCAAACGGCGCAGCGGGTGCGCTATGGGGCCATGCAGGCACCGGGGCGTATTGACGACCCACGGATCGATCAGAGCAGTGGGCTGGCGGCGTCGTTGCATGAGCCGGGCTTGTTGTGGACACACAATGACTCGGGGCACAAGCCCACGCTGTATTTACTAAATCGTGATGGCACGACCCGGGCGTCGGTGACATTGAAGGTGTCGGGCACGCGCGACATTGAAGATGTGTGTTCGTTTGAGTTAGATGGCGTGCCGCATCTTTTGGTGGCCGATGTGGGTGACAATCGACGGCAGCGAAAATCGGTGTCGCTGTTTTTGATTGAAGAACCTCAGCCGTATCCAGGGCAAAATGTGCGCGGTTTGCGGGTGAAGCGGCGGATTGATTTGACCTATGCCGATGGCCCGCAAGATTGTGAGTCGGTGGCATTTGATCCGGCGACGCGGTCGATTCTTTTGGTAACCAAAAGTTGGCCCGACGTGGCCACTTTAAGTGTGCCTGCGGCGGGGTTGTATGTGTGTCCGTTGGGTGACGATGCACCAAAGGCCAACGGTGAGCCGCAGGTTCTTGAACGCGTCGCGGATTTAACGCTCAAAATCACCACGGCGGCCGATATGTCGCCCGATGGCACACGCATGGTGGTGATGACTTACGGCGATGCGTATCAGTATGTACGCGAGGCGGATCAAACGTGGGCACAAGTGATGGCTCAAGCCCCCACACGCATCGCATTAAGCCCGCGGGGCCAGAGCGAAGCGGTGTGTTATGGCCTTGACGGCAAGACACTGTGGGTGACCAGTGAAGGCAAAAACCGACCGCTGTGGCGTGTTTCGCCTTAGGATGGCGGGGTTCTTTTTACTCGCGTTTTTGTAGATGAGCGGGCGCTTTTATGCGCGAGGCGACGGCTGCGCGGCGGGGTTTAAGCGGCAAAAAAGAAGGCATTCGGAGAAAAGCGATTTTGTCCGCAGATTACGGCAGGTGGGGGAAAGATGGTTGCGGGGTCAAGCTGCAAAAAGTAGGACAGGCAGGAATGCTTGTCCTACCGAAAATTTTGTGGATTGCGTGAATTGTCGGGATCAGATTGATCGCAATTCCCTTGCCTTAATGTCTTCCTTCGTGCCTTGGTGCCTTCGACACTTCGTGTTTGCCTTGGGGCGTTGAACACGGGCGTCACCGTGGGGTTGGTTCGTTGGTTTTTCATCGGGTGTTTTATAAGGCAGTGCCTCACGCAAAGGCGCAAAGACGCGAAGGGGGAAGCCTTGCTTGCGGGCTGGGTTTCCTTTCAGAAAAAACGACATCTGAAATCTCTCCCCGCTTGCTGGGGCTTTCTGGCCCAAGAAATAGTGAATTTCCACCACGCTTCACGCCTCGGCA
>JAZGFZ010000148.1:0-2487 GCA_036480015.1 Algisphaera sp.
CTTTCATGCAGTCAATCTCTCAATATTCTAAATCGCAAGCAGGTCAAATCCCCCTGCAACCCCGCGGCACCGACCACAGCCAAACCAGCGTACACAACCGCCTCTTGGTCTGGGAGCTACTCCGCCAACACGGGCCGCAATCCCGCAGCCAACTGCGAGATTTGTCTTCCATGGGCAGCTCAACACTCACCTACGCCGTTCGCGACCTGCTCGAAAACAACATTGTTCGCCCCAAGGGCAAACGCCGCTCTAAAACCGTTGGTAAAAAACAAGAATTTGTCGAGATGAACCCCGACTACGGCTGGTTTGGCGGATTCTTTATTGAAGGCTCCGAAATATCCATCCTCGCCATGGACGCCGCCGGCAACCCCCTAGACCACCGCCGCGTGTCTTATGGTGACCGTTTCGAAGATGCCCTCGACGCCATCGATCATTATTTCAAACAAGGCCCACTGGGTGACCTCACCCACGACCACAAACCCCTAGGACTGGGCTTTGCCATTCCAGGCATTGTCGATTTTCGTTCAGGCAAAATTGTTCAATCATGGCGCTTGGGTCTATCGGATTTCGACTTGGCCAAAGCCGTTAAAAAACGATGGGGCATCACCACACCCGTCATCGAAAACGACGTCAAACTCGCCGCATGGGCCGAAGCCGAACATTTAGGAGCCAATCTGCCTGACTCCATGATTTTCCTTGCCCTTAACGCCGCCCCCGACACCGACACCGACACCGACACCAAAATCTACGGCATGGGCATGTCCGTCATTCAACACGGACAACTTCAATCCGGCATCCACAACAGTGCCGGCGAACTCGACGGCCTGCGCTCCACCTTGGGCAAACTTGAACTCAGCGCCCCGCAAATCCAAATCCTCCAATCACCCGACGCCCCGCTCGACACAGGCATCCACACCTTTGGCGCCCTCTTAAGCCACCTGCTCAGCATCCTCGTCGACCTCATCGATCCCGCCACCGTCATCCTCGGCGGAAGCTTGGCCATTCAAAACAAAGCCTTTTTAGACCTGCTTCAAAAGCAAGTGCTCAAGCAACGCATTTTGCATCACTGCGACCAACCCCACCTCTGCGCCAGTGCCCACGGCGAACAAGGCGTGGCCATGGGCGCCGCCATGCTCGCCCGACGAAACGCCATTCGAAACTCCCTCACAAGCCTCGATTTCAAACCCACCCGGCGATAAACGCCCAATGTCCAAGGCCCCCCTCATGCAATTTACCTCTTATCTCAACCTTCGCACCCGCCAACGCCCCACCTGTGTTGCGGCCATGCTGCTTGCCCTTGTCGCCTGCCAACCCCTCACCGCAGCGCCGCCACAAACCACTGTGCCATCCGCCGCGCAACCCAATAAATCCGACACGCTCGACACACGCCCCATTGCCTTGGTTTACTTGCCCGACTGGGTCGATACCACACCCGACATGCTCCCACTCGATGATCTCACCCACATCTGCCACGCCTTTGCCACCGCCACCCCCGAAGGCCAACTCCTCACCGGCGATCACATCCCCAACACCCCGCTCATCAAAGAAGCCCACAAACACGGCGTCAAAATGCTCCTTTCCGTTGGTGGCGCCGACAGCGATGTCTATCTCGCCCCCATCGCCCAAGACCCCGCCAAACTCGACCGCTTCATCGGCGAGCTCATCACCTTTGTTAAAACCCACCACTACGACGGCATCGACTTGGACTGGGAATTCCCCCTCACCCAAGAATCTGCGCAAGGCCTTGCCGCCATGGTTCACCAGCTCAAACTAGAAATCGAACAACTCGAACAGCAAACCGGCAAAGACTACCTGCTCACCCGTGCCGTAGGCGGCGGCTGGGCCTACACCCACGTGCCCACCGAGCTGTTCCGCGACAACTTCGACTTCCTCAACGTCATGGGCTACGACTGTGCCGGCCCATGGGAAGAAACCGCCGCCCACCACGCACCGCTCACCGCCTCCACCCAAGGGGCTGCAAAAAACGTCGAAACCGTGCAATCCATTCTCAACCACTGGAAAGACGAACGCGGCCTGCCCGCCTCACAACTGGTACTGGGCATGCCCGCCTACGGCCGAGGATTCAAAGGCGTCAACATGTTTGACCCCGTTGAAAAAAACAGCCCCGCCCACGCCGAATATTCCTATGCCCAAATCACCGAAAAACAAGCCGCAGGTTGGACCCTCACCCGACTGGACAACGGCGCCCCGTGGCTGATCGCCCCCGACCAATCCGAAATCATTGGATTTGACGATCCCCAATCCATCGCTCAAAAAACCCAGTGGGCCATGTCACAAGGCCTCGCAGGCGTCTTCTTCTGGGAAGCCACCCAAGACCGCATGGCCGACAACAGCCACCCGCTTATCCAAGCCGCCGTGAAAAACCTCCCCCTTCAAAACACCCCTCAACCTCAATAATCCAACCCCTTGCCACCCCATCTCGCTCCACCCATTTCCACCACAAGGATCAACCCATGAAACGCTTTT
>JAZGFZ010000149.1:0-11459 GCA_036480015.1 Algisphaera sp.
CGACAACCCCGCCACAAAATTGTCTTCACGCCGTTCTGAAAGCCTAAAAAACTGCCGCGCCACTTTGGGCAACTCCTCGCTGATGAACGTCCAGTATTTTTTTCCCTGCACCATGTCTGCGTAATAGCTGCGATCCACTTGTGGCATCACCACCGCCAGCCCTGTGTCTGCCACATACCGCTCGATTGATGTGCGCCGCATCCAAATGGTGTGGTCGTCTGACAGGCCATGCAACAACCACAATGTGGGGTATCCCGCTTGGGGAACACCGCCCGAGGCCGATGCGATTCCCACCTGCGCTGCGCCCGTGTCCTGCGGCAAAATCACCGTCATTGACGTGCTGAGTTGAAGCACATCCGAAAAAAAATCACAACGTACAAGAGCCATGTTTCAATCTTTCTTTCAAAATAATTCGGCACACAAAACAATCGTTTCAAAACCATCCCCGCCCCACCCTCTCACATTCCCACATGAACCCCAAAACGAAATCCACCGCCATCGCGGTGGTGTTGCCGCTGCATAAACGTCGCCGATTGCGTCACCTGCTTGCCATCAATATCTGCTGTCATTCGAAGATTCAAGCCCTCCAAATCGGCTCGCGCCGCGCCGTCGCGCCCAGGAATCACAAAATACGCCACAAGCTTCCCGCTTTCTCCAGACGCCAACTGCAAACCCTCCGCGGGTTCTGTTTCTGCGGCTTCAAAGGCCACCAAGTTCCCCCCCGTTAGCGTTAAGCCCTCAGGCCGCAAAATCCAGGTTCCAGGCCCCGCATGATCCACCTGAAGCACCACCTCCACCGCATCAGACCGCACCCCTTTTTCAGCCCGTCGCACCCCCGGCACCGTCAGCAACACCCGCGTTTGCTCGGTGAATGCCACATCCAATGGACGCGGCACATAATCGTAGCCCGCCCTGTACGTGGAACAGGCCACCGCTTGAAGGGCCATGCAAACAAGAAGAATAAGTCGTGTCATAATCACCAGTTTACGCCGTAACCCAAAGCAAAGGCTCACGCCTTACGAAGGGACTGAGGGGATAAGAGACTGAGGGACTCAGTGGAAAAGCCATTCGGAAGTGACCGCGTAATCCCACACGCTAAATTCCTGCTTACATCTTGCTAACGGCTATTTGCTAACCGCTATTCCCCTCCCCCCTTCGCCCCCCCCCTAAACTCACACCATGCGCCAACGATCAACGCCCCAAGAGCTTCCCCGCGAAGGAACGATCTCAGCCCTTCACCCCACCGTGCGCGATCCCACGCGGCTTACGGTCAAAGTTGATGGCCGCGCCGTGGGCACCCTGTCTCAAAAGCTCATCGCCGATCTCAACCTTGCCGTCAAAGACCCATGGACCCCAGAACTGGCCGACTCACTCGCCGGTGCGCTGCTTTACGACAAAGCCTTTCGCGCCGCCACCCGCCGCTTGGCCCGCCGAGCCATGAGTGCGGGCATGGTGAGCGACAAACTTCGCGAATTGGGTCATGACCCCGAAGTACGTGAAGCCGTCATGCAACGCCTCGATGAACTGGGCCTCATCGACGACACCGCCTACGCCCAAATGCTCATTCGTGAAACCCAACGCGCCAAACCCGCTGGGCCCATGCTGCTGCGACAAAAACTCATGCAAAAAAAAGTCGATCGCAGTCTCATCGATCGCCTCGTCGCAGAAGCCACCGCCGACCCCGACGACCAACGTGCTGCGGCCCGCCAACTGGTCGAAAAGAAACTCCCTTCGCTTGCCCGCTTCGATGCCGCCACCCGCAAACGCCGCCTCTACGGCCAGCTCGCCCGACGTGGATTCACATCAGACGTCATCTCCGACGCCATGGCCGGAATTGAAGACAAGGATAGGCAATAGGCAATAGGCAGTAGAATGGGGCGAAAATTGCGGGCATAGGGGTTGCGGGTTGGAAAAAGACTAAAAAAACCACCTTTCTACGTGAAAACCCCAATCACATTGCCGCCCTTTTTGTGCTGCCATCGTGCATAATATCTAGGGTATTCACCTTGTCGTTTCTTCGCTTCCCGCCTCTCCTTCTTTGATTAGAGGATCACCATGACACGCCAGCAACGCCCCACCATTGCAACCATGGCCACCGCCGCGCTACTCGCCGCAGCCGTTGCCTTGCTGCTCACCCCCGGCTGCGAATCCAGTCGCTCCAATCGCGCCTCCAACCGTGCCCAAAACAAAGTCGATCAGCGCGTCGACCGAGCCGCCAACAAAACCGAGCGCCGCGTCGATCAAAAAGTCGATCGCGCCATTGACCGCGGACTTGATCGTATCTTTCAATAAACCCTGGCAACAGGCCCTGAGTTCTCTCGAATCCCACTCCGTTTCCTCGAATCATCCCAAGCCCTATCGTCCCACTGGCTCCTTGGTTTTCTCCACCAACTTCACCGCCTCAATCGACAACGCTTTGTCCACCGCCTTGGTCATGTCGTAAAGCGTCAAACACGCCACACTCACGGCGGTGAGCGCCTCCATTTCAATACCCGTTTTCGCCACGATGCCCGCCACCGCAGTCACCACAATGGCTTGGTCTTCGCGGGCAAAATCCACCGACACAAAATCAAGCGGCAACGGATGACACAGCGGAATCAAATCGCCGCATTTTTTCGCCGCCTGAATTCCCGCCACCCGAGCCACCGCCAGCGCCTCACCCTTGGGCAGGTTGCCGGCCATCACCAAATCCAACGTCGCAGGCGCCGCCACAAAACGCCCCACCGCCACCGCCCGACGTTTCATGGGCGGCTTCCCCCCCACATCCACCATTTGAGCATGACCCGCCGCGTTTTGATGTGTGAGTTTTGGCATGCACGCAGTCTACCCCTCCGCCACGGCGTAAACTGCCTTCATGCTCGCTCTCAACCCCCAACCTGCCCTTCGCCGCAACGTCTCCGCACGCTTGTCCGCACGCATCGCCGTCGCCATCGCCGCATGCCTTTTGCTCGCTGCAACCACCCCCGGCTGCGTTCAGCGTCGCATTTCCATCACCTCGCGTCCTGCGGGCGCGCTGGTCTACCTCAACGATCAAGAAGTTGGCCGCACGCCACTCACGGTGCCTTTTACGTTTTACGGAACCTACGACGTACGCCTCGAAGCCGACGATCGCCCGCCCTTGTGGACCACCGCCAACGCCAAGCAACCTTGGTGGGAATATCCCGGGCCCGATCTTTTCGCCGAGCTCTTGCCCCATGCCAAATCTTCCATCGCGTGGGATTTCGACATTCCCCCCGCCGACCCCGCCGCCGATGCCGACGTGCCTGCCCTGCTCAAACGTGCTCAACACATGCGCGATGAAACACGCGGGCAAAGCATTAAGCGTTAAACATCGATCTCGCCAAAAAGCATCAAACCGCACCCTCTACAAACCCACTTCCATCGCCCAATCACCACGGTCGCGAGCCATGCACCAACCTCTTCAATTCGGCCGTCCCAACGACGACACCTCGGCATCCATTCCCGTGCCGCCGCTCGACCCCGCCATCAAACCCGTGAACCTCGAACTCAAACGCGACACCGCCCTCACGCTCACATGGAGCGATGGCCGCGTGAGCGTGTACCCCATCGCCTACTTGCGGCGACGCTCCCCTTCGGCCGACAGCAAGCAACTGGAAGAAGAACTGGCCACCAACCCCTTGGCCATTTTGCCCAGCAGCGGATCCTCCGCCCCACTCACGGCAGAAACCGCCAAATTGGTGGGTCACTACGCACTAAACATTGTCTTTTCCGACGGCCACGACACCGGTATTTATTCGTGGGCCTACCTGCGTGACATCGACCCCGCAACAACCTAAGCCTGTTCGCTCACGCCTTTTTAATCGTTTCGCAACACACCCTTCACACAGCCGCCCTACACTTCAACCTCTTGCCTTTCACCTTCCCTTTTGCCTTTGTTTTAACGGAACCCTGCCCATGACGACGCTCCGCTCAACCCGTTCGCTCACCACTGGCCTTTTGGCCACCGCAGCTTTCATCACCCCCGCAGCTCAGGCCGAAACCGAGCTTGAAATTCTGCGTCGTGACATGCAAACCATGCAAGCCGAGCTGGCGGTGCTCAAGTCAGACAACGCAGCCAGCAACCCCCTCGCCACCAACACGCCAGACAATCCACCACACGACACTCACATGCAAGACGACGCCGTCATGACCGGCGGCCACAACGGCAAAAAATTTGTGCTGCAAAGTGACGACGGCAACACCACCCTCAACCTCGGCGCCCAAGTTCAAACCCGATACATTTTTAATGTTCGCGATGGCGCCGGCAGCTCCGATGTGCTCAACGGCTTTCAACTGCGTCGCACCAAAGTCAAAGGCAGCGGCCACATTGCCAGCCCCAAAATCTCTTACTACTTAACCCTTGCAGGCAACCGCGACAGCAACGCCGTGTCGCTCGAACACGCCCGCTTGGGCTACACCTTTGACAATGGCGTCCGCCTTGATTTGGGCCGCTTCAAAGCCCCCTTTAGCTTTGACGAACTCACCAGCTCCAGCAAACAACAAGCCGCCGAACGTTCATTCATCAACGAACAATTCACCCTCGGATCAGTCGAAGGCCTCCAAGCCACCTTTGTCCCCGCCGATCACACCAAAGTGCGTGTCATGCTCAACGACGGCATCGGATCAGGCGAAAGCGGCAACGGCGACTTCAACGAAACCCCCACCGATTTCGCCCTCACCACCCGTGTTGACTACCAACTCATGGGCGACAAAAAAGGCAGCTTCATCAAGGACTACACCAGTTGGTCCACCGACGAACGCAGCATCAACATCGGCGGCGCCATCCATTTTCAAGTGGACGACGACGATGACACCACCTTTGCCGATGACGTCACCCTGTTCACCGCCGACGTGCTGTACAACGAGGCAGGCAAAAGTGCCTTTGCCGCCATTTATGTTGGCGACAACGGCACCGACAACTCTTTTGGATTTCAACTTCAAGGCGGCTACAACATCAACGACACTTGGGAACCCTTCGCTCGCTTTGGTTTCGTCGACGACGGCAACAACGAAAACAGCTTGGTCACCTTGGGCGTCAATTACTTCATCAAAAAGCATGCCGCCAAATTCACCGTCGACGGCACCTTTGCCTTTGACGAACTCACCAATGTCGGCGACAGCTTAGGCCTCGAAGAAGACGTGCCTGGAAACGACGGACAATTTGCCTTACGCGTTCAATTTCAACTGTTGTTTTAAAACCCAACCATGGCCCAACACACCCTGCTTGTTGTCGAAGACGAACCCGACTTGATGGACCTGCTCACGTTTAACCTTGAACGCGCAGGCCACCGCGTCGTGTCGGCCCTCACCGGCGAAGATGGACTCAAAAAAGCCCAGCAGCTTCGCCCTCATTTGGTTTTGCTCGATCTCATGCTGCCAGGCATGAGCGGACTCGAGGTTTGCCGCAGCCTTAAAGCCGCGCCCGACCTGCAAGCCATCCCCGTGGTCATGCTTACGGCCCGGGGTGAAGAACACGACATCGTGCGCGGGCTTGAATTGGGCGCCGACGACTACATCACCAAACCTTTTAGCAATGATATTTTGCAAGCGCGTATCAACGCGGTTCTGCGTCGAACCACACCCGACGCCGAACCGCGTCGCGTGATTGAATCGGGCGGCGTGCGACTCGATGCCGACCGCCACGAAGTGCTGGCCGAGGGCCAAAAAATCGACCTCACCGCCACCGAATTTAACCTGCTGGGCCTGCTGGTCGCACGCCCGGGACGTGTTTTCACCCGCCAGCAAATCATCGACACCTTGCACGAAGGCTTCGCCGCCGTCACCCACCGCAGCGTCGATGTGCAAGTGGTCGCCCTGCGACGAAAACTCGGCCCTTCAGGCGAACGCATCGAAACCGTCCGTGGCGTGGGCTACCGATTTCGCGGCTAAGCCCACACAACGCATTTGCATGCCAAATCATGTCGACCCTTGCTCTTTTCATCTTGGCATTAAGCTTGACCCTCGCGGTGGTGGTCATTGGCGTCACACGCACCGCATTGCAACGTACGCAGCACGACGCCGCAACCTTGCGCGGCACAAACAAAGCACTCGATCAACATTGCAAAACCGCCGAACTGCGTCGCGCTGAAATCGAAGCCACCTTGCAATCCATGACCGAAGGCGTGGTGGTCGTTAAACCCGACGGCCGCATTCGCGAACTCAACCCCGCCGCCCTTAAAACACTACGCCTCGATGCCGCCACCAGCATCGGCATTCCTTTTCCGCAAGCGGTACGCAACGCCGCCCTGCAACGACTGGTCGACATCGCCCTAGGCCACCTGCCCGCCCCCGAAGCAACCTCCACATCCCAAGCCCTGCAAGCCGACGTCACCCTTCGCTCGCCCACAGGCGATCCTCACGATGACCGACAATTACGGGCCGAAGCCGCAGCCCTGCGCGATGCGACGGGCCAACGCCACGGCGCCGTACTCATGCTCCACGACCTCACCCGACTCCGCCAATTGGAATCCGTGCGACAAGACTTTGTCGCCAATGTGTCTCATGAATTGCGAACCCCTGTTAGCGCCATCAAAGCCGCCACCGAGGCCCTGCGCAGCCAACCCCCGCCCACCGACGACCAACGCACACGATTCACCGACATCGTCGCCCGTCAAGCCGACCGACTCGAAGCCATCATCAACGACCTGCTCACTCTCACTCAACTCGACACCGCCGTCACGGGGGACGCCACATCAGCCCCATCATGCATCGCGCCCGTCGTCGCCGCGGCGGTCGAAACCTGCGGCGCCAATGCACGCAACAAACACATCACCCTCCATGTCGATGTCCCCGCCAACCTTCACGCTCGCATTGCCTCAGCTCAACTCGAACAAGCCTTGATCAACCTCATCGACAACGCCGTGAAATACAGCCCCGAAACCACCCGTGTCGACATCAACGCTCACCACGAAAGCCAAAATCAACTGGTTTTAAGCATCACCGACCACGGCCGCGGCATTGAAGCCCAGCACCTTCCCCGATTGTTCGAACGTTTCTACCGCACCGACCGCGCTCGCAGTCGTCAATTGGGCGGCACAGGCTTGGGCCTTTCCATCGTCAAACACATCCTCGAACAAGCCGGCGGGCACGTCAGCGTCGAAAGCACCTTGGGCCAAGGCAGCACCTTTCGACTTCACCTTCAAGCCGCCCCGCCTCCTGTCGCTTTCAGTGCCGCCACCCCCAACGTATCCTGACGCACCTACAATCACTTCCTTACACACCGCACTGTCACACTCTCTTTCAACACTCCTTTTGCTGCGAGCCACCCCATGCCCCGTTTTTTACAAAAAAAGATCATGGAAATTAAAAAGCGCATGCTGGGCATTGGCACCCTGTGCGAAGAACAAGTCCGCGACGCCATCAAAGCCGTCACCACGCGCGATGTCGATCTCGCGGCACGAGTCATCGCAGGCGACGAACAAATCGACATCATGGAAATTGACGTCGAAGAAGACTGCCTTAACTGCCTGGCCCTGCACCAACCCGTGGCATTCGACCTGCGCTATGTTGTGGCCGTTCTCAAAATGAACAACGACCTCGAACGCATCGGCGACTTGGCCAAATCCATCGCCGAACAAGCCCGGCACCTCGCGGGCAAAGCCGAAGTCACCCAAACCCCTTTCGATCTGCGAGCCATGGGCCTGCGCGTCGAACGCATGCTGCGCTACGCGTTAGATTCAGTGGTCAACATTGACGTCGAGCAAGCCCGCGAAGTGCGCGTGCTCGATGACGAAGTCGACGCCATGCACGCCGCCACCTACGACCGCGCCGCCGAGCTCATGCGTCAAAACCCCGATCAAATCGAGCAAATGATTCATTACATCAACATTTCACGCCAGCTCGAACGCATCGCCGACCACGCGTGCAACATCGCCAAAGACGTTTTGTACATCACCGAAGGTGAAATCCCACGCCACAGCCGCTTGCAAAAACAACGGGCGCAAGAAGCCCAAGAAGATACCCACGCCTAACGCAGGTAAACTAAGCAAGTCACAAAGGGCCCGTCCGGGAGGGGGCCCACTCAACACGCCCCACGTCTCATCCCTCACGGAAACCCCGCCATGGCCGGAATGCAACCCCTCGACGTCGCTGTCGAAAGCCTCACCTTTGTCGCCCAAATGCAAGGCGCCGCCGATGCGGTTCCCGCGCCATCCAATGAACATGTCACCGAAGTTGAAAAGGCCTTGGGCCAACCCCTGCCACCCAGTTATGTCGATTTCATGAATCGCGCAGGCGAAGTACTCATGAACGACTGGGATCTCTACTGGGTGGGCGGCCCCGAGCTTGAACGCCGCAACCTGCTCATCGCCAATGAAATCGAACGCGAACACGACGAAAGCCCCCTACCCGCTTTTCTCATCGCTTTTTGCGACGACGGCAACGGCGATCAATACTGCTTTGACACCCGCACCAAAACCGTCGCCGGTTCCAAAAACTCTGTCGAACTGCACGATGAAGTGGGCGTGGGCGATGCAAGACACCCCGACCCCGACGCCTACCCCGTGGTGCTGTGGGACCGCGATCAAGGCATCAGCCAAATCAAAGACGGCCTCTATGTTGTTGCAGGAAGCTTTTTAGAATGGCTCAAAGCTCAAATCCATGAGTCAACGTAAGGCGTTGTTAAGCCTTAATCTTGGGGTTACGTTTTCGGGGCAACCCTTCATCACTGCTTGCGGTTTTCCTTTGCAGCGATTGCATTCTTCGCGCCTTCGCAACTTCGTGTTTGCCTTGGGCGGTCCATCACGAACGGTGCCCCGACACAACAACAAAACCGTGAACGGCTGAACAAACTCAACGCGTCGCCTTGGATTTCAATTTCAACACGACGCGCGGCATTACGCCGCTTTTGATTCATCCGGTGCCGAAGCCAGCACTTCTTCTGTTAAAAACTGCGTTAAATCCACAAGTTCATCACACTGAATGCCCACTTCATGGGTGGTGCCCGAAAGAAAACGGCACCATGTCACCGTGCCCCCCACCGCAGCACCCGCTCCATTCACCGTACGCAAAGCCACATAGCACCGCGTGCCACGATGCACAAATGCATTGTGAAAAAAGCCCACACCGCTTTGCGAAATATTGCGCATGCGGATTTTGTGTGACGTGGTGCGGTAATCAGGCAGCACCAACTTAAGGCCACCAAACGCCTCCAAGGGAAAACGGTGGGCCGCGCCATCGCGCCGATCATGGCTAATTTTATCCACGGAACGCTTTTGCGATTCAATCGCCGCGATCATGGTCGTCCACTCGGTTTCCGAGATTCCCAACGAACGAAGTTTTTTATCACTCATTGCTATCCCCTCGACCTCTAAGCATCCTTGAAACTTCGGCGCAGACCGTCCGCGAACCATTAGGGATATCGACTAACCAAAAGCTTCAAATAACCTCGCCTCATCACGCCAAAGGCACGCAAATGCCCTTTGATCCGTTATCGGAATGAGAAAAACCAAACACCCTGCGTCTACCCGCCCTTGTAACTCAACACCGGCTCCATTTCACGGGTCACCGTGACCAACTCACGCTGATAACGCATCACCTGCCGAATGTCTTTGTAGGCCTGCGGCGCCTCTTCACGCAATCGCGCATGCTGCATGGGATTGGTATGAACACCTGCGGTTTGGCGTCGCAAACCTCCCGTGCTCACCGTGCGACGCGCCTCAGTTCGACTCATCGCACGACCCGCACCATGCGAGCTTGAACACAATGCGCCAGGGTGCCCACGCCCCAAAACGTGGTAACTGGGTGAACCCATCGATCCCGGAATGAGTCCGGGTTGATTTTGACGGGCCCGCGCCGCACCTTTGCGATGAACGTACAACCATCGCCCGCCATGGCGCTCACGGCAAATGTGATTGTGATCGCACTGCACGAACGTTCCTTTTTGAGGCTCCACCCCAAAGCATTCCCGAATCATCCACGCCGTGGCCTGAATCATCAAAGCCCGATTCAATCGCGCATAGGCACGGGCCGCGTGAAGGTCGCGCCAAAATGCACGGCCTTTTTCCGAATTTGCATCCAACACAGGCATGCCGTGGCTTCGTTCGGTGCAACACGCGATGTGATGGCAACTCACCTTCGGGCCCAAACCACGTGAGCCCGAATGCACCATCACCCACAGCGACCCATCCTTCACATCGCGTTGAAGCTCTAAAAAATGATTGCCGCCCCCCAACGTGCCCAACTGACGACGGCCATCGCCAAGCAAAACACGGTCAAGTGTGCGATCACTCATTCGATGACGGCTACTCAACACCACCGGCAAAGCCTTGCGATGGCGATTCATCGGAACCACCCGCGACAAGCCCTTAAGCAGCATTTTTCCAACCGCAGGTTTTTCCAAAATCGAAGCGTTCGCGTCAAATTGCATGGCCGCCATACCGCAGCCAATGTCGCCGCCCACCACCCCCGGATACAACCGGCGGGTGGTGGCCAAAACCGTTCCAATACACACGCCGTGGGCCAAATGGACATCGGGCATCACCGCCACATGCACCACATCATCCAAAAGGCGAGCACGTTCAATCGACGCCACCACACGGTCTGGCGGCGTGGGCCCAACCCATTGATTCAGCCGCGCGGGCAAAGGCTTTGTTTTTTCAAATTTCATCGCAATCCTCCTGGGTTTGAGCCCTACAAATCACAAACACGAGCTGTGGTGTTTTTTTACGATGAATCAGCCGCGACACATCGGCTCGCAGCCGACCCGACACCGCCGCCAACCGAGCAGACAACAATTCTGCGTCAACGATTTCGTCCATCGAAAACGACACCCCAACCTGCAAACTTGACGATCGCATGGCCGGTTCAACCGACTCCACCACCAACGCCTGAAGCAACGGATCGCCACAATCAGCCAATCCCATTTGAACCGCACGGCGCACTTGGCCACACAGCCTTCGATCGCGCCAATCGGCCGAGCGGGCCGATCCACGTCTTTTCTTTTGATTCAAGCCCTTGCGGTTCACACCGCCCGCTTGCCCTTCTTTGTCCAAAACAGATTCATTCCAACCCACATTTAAATCGAGATTGGCGCAACGATCGCGCCAAGCCGCATCGCGGCCACTGTGCATGCCCATGGCAAGCCTTTCTTTGAAGCATACGCTTCAAATACCGCCCAAGAACCCACGCAAAAACCGCGCAGCACCTTGGGTGACAGATAGCAAAAAGTGTTCAATCAAGGCTTACGCAAAAACGGCAGCGCGATAAACGCACGCCAGCTCTCCGCGAGCCAAGATCACAAACAAACGAGATGAAGGGGGGATTGCACACGCATCATAATTCTCCTTGGATAAATCCAAAGTAACAACGCCACTCTATCGTCCAACCAAGTTCAATTCAACTGTTTTTATTTTTATCGCCTCTTTCCTGTCATTCCCGCCCCCCCCTCCATCATTCCCTCGCCACTCTTCCGTCATTCTCGCGCCCCCTCTCCCGTCATTCCCGCGCAGGCGGGAACCCAG
>JAZGFZ010000150.1:0-5276 GCA_036480015.1 Algisphaera sp.
GGCTGCTGCCCAACTTCATGTACCACGGCAACAACCCGCAGTACAAGCCGGTGGTGATCGAGCAAACAGCCGAGGCCGCCACAGAAAACACGTCCATCACTTGGGAGGCCGTCGGCACAGGCTGGGAATACGACAGCCTATGGGTGGGCATGACATGGGTAGACGTGGTGTTCCCCATGTTTTTGTTTGCCATGGGCGCCGCCATTCCCCTTGCATGCACCGCGCGACTGCGCAAATCATCACGTTGGCGTCAAGCACGCTTGGCCTTGTCACGGTTTGGAATGCTGGTTCTTTTTGCGGTGTATGTCGAGCCCATCACACCTTGGGCCCTTGATGAATCACCCACCGATGTCACGCTGTGGATGTCAGTCCTCGCCTTTGTGGTGCTCATCCCCCTGCTCACTCGGCTACCACGCGACACATCCGCATTGGTGCGCCGAATCATGCGCACCACCGGCGTCGTGGGAGCCATCACCATGCTGTGCGTAATTCATTCGCGAGAATCAAGCACAGGGTTTGAGTGGAGCCACCACGACATCATCATTCTGCTCTTGGCATGGAGCAGCTTGGTCGCAACACTTCTTTGGCTATTCACCCAAGGCAAACCTTGGTTGCGATGGACACTTGGTTTTGGCCTGGCCTTTGTCGCCCACGAGGTGAACCTTCCCAGTGAATTGCGCTTGGGGCAAGGGCTTTGGAACGCGGTCACCCCCCTCGCACAGTGGCCCGGACAACTCTTAGATTTTCGCTGGATCCCCGCACTTCGATCCAGCGCCACCCCACCAACAAGCTACGACCTGTCTTCCCTTTACGACTTTGGCTTCTTGGGCTGCTTGTGGTTGGTGCTGCCTGGCATGATGCTCGGCGATCGACTTGTTTCAATGACCTCAAAAAACGCCTCAAAAAAATCAGAACACCCGCCCACATCGTCATCCACATCATCGCATCGCCCAATGGCATGGGCATTGCCCGCCGTGCTTTGCCTCACAGGCATGGTCGTGGTCGTGGCAGGATTGCAAGACGTTGTAACCCAGTGGAACCTGTGGGGAATACAAATAACCAACCCCTACACCGCCCTGCTCGGATTGATCCCCACGCTACTGGGATGGGGACTGGCAATTCGAATCAAACCTCAATCTTCAATTGAATCACTCGTACAGCGGGTCATGGGCTGGGGATGGATCAGCTTGGCCCTGGGCGTGCTGCTGTCAGTCGCTCCAGGCTTCGACAGCGATCTTTTCGAAGGCGGCGTACGCAAAGTGCCAGGCACCTTGAGTTGGTATTTCGTTTGCGCAGGGCTAACTTTCCAACTGTGGGCGCTGCTGGCCATGGCCATCGACATGGGCGGCTGGCGACGACTTTTTGCACCCCTGATTGGAACAGGTCAAAACCCCATGTTGGCCTATGTGGCTTCACGCAATTTACTTTGGCCCTTGGCCTCACTGCCCCTGATTGGCTGGCTCACCGGTGGAGCCGGTTCGTTTGACGAATGGTTGTACCACGACCATTTTGCGCAATGGATGGGCGAAGGTTTATCCGACTGGTGGGTCTTTGCCTGGGAAACCCTCAAAATCGGCGTCTTCGCCATGGCCATTTGGCTACTCACCCGACTCAACGTCGTGTGGCGCGTTTAAGGCGCATCATTCGCAACCGTTCAGGTTCCAGGAGGATGTTTTCGTTGACGCGCAATGGGCCAGTCGTCTCTGGCAAGAGATTTTACGCCAAGAGGCCAAGAGGCCGAGGAAGACGAAAAAGCCAAGAAATCATCTGTTTTCATTCCCTGCCTTTCTTGGCGTCTTGGCGTCTTGGCGTCTTGGCGTCTTGGCGTCTTGGCGTAAAGCTTCTCCACCATGCCACCTCGTTCAAAACGGCGACCCGTTGCTTTAACTCACGTACGTTTTAAGCGGAATACCAAAATAAGCTTTGGCGTTTTGAAAACAAATGTTTTTGACCACCTGGCCCAGCATGGGAATATCGCAAGGCAATTCGCCCGCTTCAACATCTTTGCCCAACAAGTCGCAAAGAATACGGCGGAAATATTCGTGTCGTGGATAGCTTAAAAAACTGCGCGAGTCGGTGAGCATGCCCACAAAGCGTGTGAGAAGCCCCATGCTTGAAAGCGTGTTGAGTTGCCCAGTCATGCCTTCTTTTTGATCCAAAAACCACCACGCACTGCCATATTGGATTTTCCCAGGAACACCCGCGCGGCCCCCCGGGCCACCCTGAAAATTACCCGCCATGCTGGCAAACAAATAATTGTCAGCCGGATTCAAATTGTAAAGAATCGTCTGCGGAAGTTTTTGTCGGCGTGCAAGCTCACCCAACAGCCACGAAAGACCTTCCCCCTGAGGGAAATCGCCAATCGAATCAAACCCCGTGTCCGGGCCAAGCTGATCCATCGCCCAACCATTGTTGTTTCGCGTGGCCCCCAAGTGATATTGCTGGGTCCAATTCTTTTCTGCATCCAGCTCACCCAAATAAATCAGCATGTCACGCACAAACGCAGCGTGTTTCTCCTCGCGGTCTTTTTGAGGTGCCCCACGGGTTTCAAAAATCGTTTTTGCCTGACCACACCCCATACCGCGTACGGTTAGAAAAGGCGCCGGGATATGCGTCAAACCGTGGTCGCTGATCCGAGCGCCATGTTCATGAAAAAAATCATGCCTCTGTTTAATCGCTTCAAGAAATCCTTCAAATGTCGCGCAATCAACGCCCGACACAGATTGCAAGCGATTCACATACGCATCGAATGCTTCTCCGTCTTGAATCATGCACGCCCGGTCGGGGCGAAACGTTGGAACCACCACGGTTTTAGAAAACAATGAACCGGCGGCAATCGCTTGGTGGTGCCGAAGATCATCCAACGGATCATCGGTGGTGCCCACAAGCGCCACATTAAACTTGTCCAACAAAGAAGCCACCGGCATCTCGGCAAGTTGCCGGTTCGCCTCGTCCCAAATCTCCCGTGCCGTGTCTTCGTTTAAAAGCAAGTCAATGCCAAACGTGCGCTGAAGCTCAAGATGCGTCCAGTGATAAAGCGGGTTGCGAATCGTGTGCGGAACCGTCTTGGCGAAAGCAAGAAACTTTTCATACGGATCCGCCTCACCCGTGCAATACGTTTCTTCCACTCCATTGGCCCGCATAGCGCGCCACTTGTAATGGTCGCCTTCAAGCCAAGCTTCAAAAAGATTGCCAAAGCGTCGATTGTTCGCCAAGTCGGCTGGCGCCAGGTGACAGTGGTAATCATAAATGGGCTGAGACGCCGCAAAATCGTGATACAACTGGCAAGCAGTGTCGTTTGAAAGAAGGAAATCATTTGAAAGAAAAGCCATTCATTCTCCAGTGAGGTGCTGGGCCTGAAGCTGCGCCATCACACAAAGTTCTGCGGCTTTAAGCGCGTGATCCTGCGTCATGGCCACTTCGGTGCCCTCCAAACAATCGCGAATAAGCTGACCAAAAAACGTAAAGCCCACCTGCCCATTCAATTCCATGCGCTGCTCACCGTCGGCATTCACCAAGAGCAACGTGTCTTGTACCCACAGGGGATTGGCCAAATCAAGATACTTACGCAGCTCAATTGTCCCCTCGGTGCCCACAATAAACGTGCGCCCATCGCCCCACGTACGCAATCCTGCGGGCGTGAACCAATCCACCCGAAAATACATCGTCGCGCCATTGTCCCCCACCAGCGTGGCATCGCCATAATCTTCCAACTCCGGAAAGTCAGGATGGTGGTAATTGGCCACTTTGCTAGCCTGCACCGTGGCATCTTTGCAGCCTGCATAATGCAAAAACTGTTCGATTTGGTGACTTCCAATGTCACACAAAATGCCGCCATATTGGGCGTGTTTGTAAAACCAATCGGGCCGCGCTTCAGGCGCGCCAAGACGATGGGGGCCAAATCCCGTGACATGAATCACACGGCCAATGGCCCCTTGTTCAATCAATGTGCCCGCATGCATGGCGCATTCAACATGCAAACGCTCCGAAAAATACACCATGTACTTTTTGCCCGTGCGCGTCACCGCCGCTTTCACTTGGGCAAGCTGCTCAAGGCTAACCAGTGGTGTTTTATCCGTAAAATAATGCTTCCCGGCATCCATGCAACGAATCCCCAGCGGGGCACGCTCATTGGGAATGGCCGCTGCAGCAACCAACTGAACTTTTGGATCATCCAGTATTTCTTGCAAATCAGAAACACACTTTGCCTCATGTTGCTTGGCCAACTGTCGGGCTTTGCCTGCATCCAATTTGTCAAAAACATATTTTAGCGTTGCGCCCGCTTCCACCAAGCCATTGACCATCCCCTGAATATGCCCGTGGTCCATGGCCGCCACGGCAAAGCAAAACCCGCCAGGTTCCACCACCGGATCAGGCTTGCCCACCGGGGCGTAATGCATGCCATCGTTACCTGCCATCACAGCAAGCCCATCGTCTCATCCAACTCGAACACCGCATTCATGTTCTGCACCGCTTGCCCCGACGCGCCTTTCATCATGTTGTCAATGGCCACAAAAGCCACCACCGTGCCATCAGGCGATAGCCGCACACTCACATCACAAAAATTGGTGCCCGCCACGTGCTTGACATTGGGCAACGCATCATCCAATGCACGCACCCGAACAAAAGGCTCGTTGGCATAGGCATCGTTTAGTGCCTCAAACAAATTATCCTGTGTGACCTGATCGTCTTTGGGCTCTAAAAAAATAGTTTCCAAAATGCCCACATCAATGGGCAAAAGATGTGGCACAAACAGCGGCGAAACGGCCTCGCCCGACACCCGCGACAATGTCTGGCCAATTTCCGGCTGATGGCGATGGCCACCCACCGCGCCATAGGGCCCAAAACTTTCATTCACATTGATAAAACCCGTGGCTTCTTTCGCCCCGCGCCCTGCACCGGTCGTGCCCGATGCCGCACTGATTCGAATGGGCTGTGGTTTTACCAATGCGTGGCTGAGCAATGGTGCAATGGCCAAGGTCGCCGCGGTGGGATAGCAACCTGGATTGGCCACCAGCATCGCCCCGGGAAGCTCCGCCCGAAACAATTCAGGAAGCCCATACACCGCCGACGCCAAATTTGCGGCGTCCACATGCGGCGTGTCATAAGTTTGTTCATACAACGCAGCATCTTTCAATCGATAGTCTGCCGACAAATCAATCACCCGCAGCCCTGCATCCAACAACATGGGCGCATAGGCCATCGCGGCTTTGTGGGGCAAACCCAAAAACACCACGTCGGCCGCCGCCGCAATTTGCTCCGCATCAATGGGTCGA
>JAZGFZ010000151.1:0-2943 GCA_036480015.1 Algisphaera sp.
GCGCGAATATCGCGGATACGCGCCAAAAGCTCGTCGAAATGATCCCAAGCCCCCGGCGCTTTGAGCCGCTGGTCGTCCATGACAAAGCCCTTGACCAAAAACTCCCGCAAGTGAGCCGTCGCCCACTGCCGAAACTGGACGCCCCGGGGCGAACGCACCCGGTAGCCGATGGCGAGAATCAGGTCGAGGTTGTAGTAGGTCAGTGTGCGTTTAACCTCGCGTTGGCCCTCGGTTTGAACTGTCAAGGATTCCTTGACAACTGAATCCTGAGCAAGCTCCCCGTCCTCAAGGATGTTCTTCGCATGCAGCGAGACGTTCTGCTTGGTCGTCTGAAACAACTCGGCAATCTGAAGCTGCGTGAGCCAAGCGGTCCCTGCCTCAACCCGCAGGTCCAACCGTGTTTGGCCATCATCAGAGGTGTAAAGAATCAGCTCGCTCATGACAAGATTTTAGCGTTTCGTTCGGGTTTTCGCCAGTGAGCCTATTGCGAACCGTTCCGTCATTCCCGGCGCCTCTCCCGTCATCCCCGCACAGGCGGGGATCCAGCGTGCGAGCCTAGACTCCCACCTGCGCACAAATCTAGATTCCCGCCTGCGCGGGAATGACGGGGCATGGCGGTCAAAAATAGGTGAACGGTTACGTGCCTTTGCGCCTTCGAAACGTCGTGTTCTGCCTTGATGTTTTTAGCACAAGCGTGGGTTTAAAAAGAGGATGGTCGAAAACTGTGGACGGCGCCCGCCCGCTCCCTCAATACGCCCCGCGTCGTGACAACACGGCCCCGAAGGTTTTGGCGATGATCAGCATGTCGCCCCGAAACGTTCGGCCGCGCACGTAGGCTTTATCCAACCCTTTGCGGCGTTCATACGGCAATTCATTGCGGCCATTCACTTGCCATGGGCCTGTCAAACCTGGCCGCACACGGCAATACAAATCAAACGCTTCGCCATACTTTTCGCGTTCGTCCACCGGCACCGGGCGCGGGCCCACCAGCGACATGTCGCCGCGCAGCACATTCACCATTTGCGGCAATTCATCCAAAGACAACCGCCGAAGCAGCCGCCCCACCCGCGTCACCCGTGGATCGTGTCGCAACTTGGCGTTGCGTTCCCACTCGGCCGTGCGCTGGGAACATGCCGCCAAATGAGCGTGAAGCCGCGCATCCGCATCGGGCACCATGGTGCGAAATTTAAGCAGTTTGAACTGTTCTCCATAACGCCCAAACCGAGGCTGCACAAAAAACGCCGGGCCTTTTGAATCCACCCGAATCACCAGCGCAATCACCCCCACCAAAGGCAGCCACAACGGAGCACTCAACAACACCAGCGTCACATCCGTCACCCGCTTAGACCACGGCGTGGCCCGTGGCAATGTTTCCATGCTTTCATCCACCGCTTGGCGGCGACGCGCACCCCGCCCAAGCATTTTTCGAAGCGCCTTGGGGCGCACCGCCACCACCGGCTTCGGTTTCGACACCGACGACTCAGGGGCTTGGCGTTGTGTCACGCTTCGGCTCATCTAAAACACGTTTCCTAATCGGGCGGGGTTGCGTTGGCACGGGGCAAGGGCGATTGAACAAGTCGTTTGAACAAAGCGATTGGGCTTATTCAGGTTCGTTTAAACAAGCTGCTTGGGCGGGGCCACCTTCACAAGAAGCCTCATGCAAACGAAAAGCCGTGTCAACCCAATCCACCACAGCATGGTGGAATGGCTCTATCCCAAAACGACGGGCCTGTAAGTGTAACTGGCCAGCGTCCAAAGTCACCCCCTGCGCTTCAAATCGCCGCACCGCCTCCACCACGTCATCAGGGTTTAAACCCGCCGTTTGGCCTTTTAAAGCCTCGCCAGACGTTTTTCCAGGTGACCTTCCAGTCGATCTTCCAAAGAGGCACCCCGACTGCCCCTCAATCACGGTTTCCAGTGCCCCACCCCGATTAAACGCAATCACCGGCGCCCCCGCCGCCATCGCCTCCACCGGCGCCATGCCAAAATCTTCTTCAGCGGCAAACACCATGGCCCGGCAACGCTGCAATCGATCGGCCACCTCTGCCTCTGAAAGCTCCCCCGCCAGCTCCACATTTGGCCCCGCCATGCGGCGCAGCGCCTTCATCATGGGCCCATCGCCCACCACCACCAACCGCTTGCCCAATTTGTTAAACGCCGCCACCACCACATCCGGCCGCTTGTAAGGCACCAACCGCCCCAACATCACATAAAAATCATCGCGCGATTGTGTTGGATCAAACCGTTCCGTATCCACCGGCGGATGAATCACCCGCGCCGTCTTGCCATAGGTTTTTGCAATCCGCCGCGCCACCACGTTTGAATTGGCCGCAAACCCATCCACCCGCCGACCCGCCAATTGATCCCACTGCCGAAACCGGTGCAACACGCAGCGCTTAATCGGCGCCGCCCGCCCTGGCGGCACATGCTCATGCACCAAATCCCAAGCATAGCGCGCAGGCGAATGCGTGTAACACAAGTGCAACTGATCCGCCCGCGTCAACACCCCATGCGCCACCGCATGGTGCGACGAAATCACCACATCAAAGCCCCGCAAATCATGTGTCTCCACCGCATGAGGCATCAACGGCAACATCAACCGATGCCGCCCCCCAAGCCCCGGCACCCGCAACACCCCATCAAGCCACGTCGTCCGCACCTCACGCCCCGCCAACGGCGTCCCCACCAACGCCCCTTTTTCACAAGCCGTCGCAAAAATCACCGCCTCAGGATACAACCCCGCCAACACCGCAAGCACCCGCTCACTGCCGTGATACCCCGCAATACATTCATGGACCAGTGCAACTTTCACCCCCACAGCGTACGCGGAGAAGAGAGGTTGGGGGGGATGATTAGCAATTAGGGATTAGCAGTTAGCGGGTAGCAAGACGCAAGCGAGTACTCCTGTCCGCGAGGTTCCCCCTTTGCGCCTTCGCGCCTTTG
>JAZGFZ010000152.1:0-11247 GCA_036480015.1 Algisphaera sp.
ATGCCCGTTTTAACGGTCAACCCTTGGGCTTTGCCGCGTCTCAAAAGTTCGATGGATTGTTCGTATTTGGCTTGGGGCCGCACGTGTTTGTACAGACGTTTTACCGATTCTAAATTGTGGTTGAGAATCTCAGGCCGCTCATCAAGCACCAATTGCAAGGCGTCCCAATTGCCACAAAAATCAGGAATCAGCACCTCGACATTGGTGCCGGGACTATGACGTCGAATTTCACGAATGGTCTCGGCCCAAATTTCGGCCCCACCGTCAGTCAGTTCGTCGCGGTTGACGCTGGTGATGACAATGTGCTTGAGCTTCATGAGTGCGGCCGCCTCGCCCACACGTCGCGGCTCATCAAGGTCGTACTCGGGCGGCCGACCGGTTTTGATGTTGCAAAAACCACACGACCGCGTGCACACATCGCCCAAAATCATCATCGTGGCCGTGCCCCGCGCCCAGCATTCGCCCAAGTTGGGGCACTTGGCTGATCCGCACACGGTGTTGAGTGCGTATTTGTCGACCAACGATTGGGTTTCATTAAATCCCGGGCCGCCGGGCATGGGGGCTCGAAGCCAATCGGGTTTCTTGGGCCGCGCAAACTGAACACCCGCGTCGCCGGCAGCGGTGTTGTTCAGAATCATGTTGGAAAGAGGGATTTTCACAAGCAGATAATAAGGGAGAAAGCGGCCAAGGGTTCCGGCGACAGGTCGATCAAAAAGCGATTGGAATCGCTCGTGAAAAAGAAGCGCC
This sequence comes from Algisphaera sp., assembly GCA_036480015.1. Taxonomy (GTDB): domain Bacteria; phylum Planctomycetota; class Phycisphaerae; order Phycisphaerales; family Phycisphaeraceae; genus Algisphaera. Next base: position 748 of record JAZGFZ010000152.1, read on the forward strand.
AAGAAAATGCTTGTGCTTTTTCTTGGCCGTGTACTTTCGGCTCCGCAGAGCGCATTACAAACGCCCGGGTTCTCTCCTCCGAAAGCCCGGGCGTTAAGCAAATTTAAATTATTGTTGCGTTTGAGGCCTCTTCCACAGACGTGGCCAGACACAGATCAAACACGGTGCCGCGTTATGCTGCGGAGACGTCAACAAAGCGTTGGATGCTGTTGAGGTCTCGCAGAACATCCACGGTGGCCATGATGGTGCCTTGGTCGCCTACAGCACCTTTGATGGGGTGCTGCTTGGCCAAGCGTGATTCCCACACGCGCCAACGGCCACCACGAGACGACATGGATTGAGCCCGCTTGCGAATACCACGGTGACGGGCATTGTGGCCCTTCACAACAGCGTCTTTGCTAAGCAGACGAACGATGGTTTTAATGGCGGCAGCATTGGTAGGCTGCTTGACCACTTTAACGGTCACACGGGTTCCGGCGGTGATATCGCTCATAGCGCTGTAATGGGATTTAAGGAAAAAGGGGCGGAATGTAAGTTAAAACTCGGCAGGTAGGTCTTTCGCACAGAAAGAGACGCCGAGCCCCCCATTGTGTCAGGAGCCGGACGCTGCGTCAAGCGGCCATATCGGAACCGCCTTTCAGTTTAGATGAGAGCCCACGTTTGCTTTAAAGTCTCCGGCCGTTCACAATCAGGGCATGCGGATCGATATTCATGATCGCCAAGGTCGGCCACGCCTTCGGATTATGGTGGATCCTGCCAATCCACCCAGTGTGGTGCAATCCATCGATGGCCAAGGGCCCGCGTTTGCCTTGGATTGGAATCAGGCCACTGACGACGTGGGCCAACTGCGGCGTTGCCCGGTGTGTGGTCATGCCGAACTTTACGCTCGCCGAACGATGCCTCAAATGACTTGGTTTGCGGCAGTTGTCGCGCTGGGCATTGTGGTGCTGCTTTTCACCTACGGCGGGCATCTCTCGCCCCCCATGCTGGGCCTGCTGTTACTACTGCTTGTGGTCGACCTCGTCATTTGGCGGTGGGCGCCTCGCATGCTGGCGTGCTACCGCTGCGATGCCTGGTTTAGCCAAACCCCCATCCCGCGCAACATTGGACCATGGGACGCAACCCGGGCCCTCGCGTCGGAGACAAAATCATGATTCAGCCAGCACATTCTCGTCCTTCTTTGGTGGTGCATGGCGCAGGTGGGCATGGGTGCGTTGTGGCCGACGCGGCCCTCGCTGGGGGCCTTACGGTGCTGGGATTTCTTGATGATGCGCCCGCGTCGAAGACCTGCGGCCGCCAGCTTGACCCCAACGACTCACGATTGCTCTCTGCCGTTTACATCGTTGCCATTGGCGACAACGCGGCGCGGCAAGCCGTCGCGCAACGACTGGGGCAGGCGGGCCACAAGCTCACCAATGTCATTCATCCCGACGCCACGGTGAGCGCCAAAGCCGTGCTTAACGAAGGTATTTATGTCGGGGCCCGCGCGGTGGTGGGCCCCAATGCGATTTTGGATTCCACTGCGTTAATCAACACCGGCGCGGTGATTGAACACGACTGCAAGGTGGGCATGGCGGCACATATCGCTCCGGGCGCCCTTTTGGGCGGCGGGGTGACCATCGGAGACGGCGCCCTGGTGGGCATGGGAGCCCGAGTGCTTCCGGGGCTTTCTGTGGGGCACAACGCCATCATCGGCGCAGGCGCCGTACTCACCTGCGATGCCGAGCCTGGATCAACCTACGTGGGTGTTCCGGCCCGTTCTAAAAACAAATAAAAATCGCCCGCTTGTCCGCTTGAGTCTTTTAACGCGACGGCTTTACTTCTTGAGAAGTGCCTCTGCGCGATCACGACGTGGTTGGATTTTTGCCACCCGCAAACCAAATCGCTCCCCCACTTTGACCGCCGAACCTGTTCCGATGGGCCGGTTGCTGGCATGAAGCGCCAAGGTGTCGTCCGCCCGCTGGGGAAGCTCAATAAGCGATCCGGGGCTCAATGCCATCACTTCAGAAAGCGGCATTTGGCAATGCCCCAACTCAACCGCCATGGGAACGCGAAGCTTCAAAATGGTTTTAAAATCAGTGGCCACAGCGAATCATCGGCCAGATTGAGCCCCTATCGCCATTTATCCGTTGGCTGCGATGCAACACAGATGAAGGCTTGCGATCAACGCTCATCGCGTTTGGGCAATGCCGCCCTTCTCGCCTTATCTACTCGGTTTTTTCTTCGTCGCTGGCTTGAGGCACAGCCAACGCCTTGCGTACCTCATCCAAAAACTGCTCCACCTTAAAAGGCTTAAACAGCACCGTGGCCAAGCCCTCTTGGCTGGCCCGCACAATCGAGTGCTGCGGGTCATAGCCAAAGCCCGTCATCAGCACCACAGGCGTTCCTTCACGGGCACGCTGGGCGGCCGCAAAAATTTCATACCCATTTCGATAGGGCATTTTGATGTCTGACACCACCAAATCAAAAGGGTCTTGATCGAGCAGACTGCACGCCTCGTAGCCATTGTTGGCCGTTGTGCACACACAGCCCAAACGCCCCAGCACGTCGCGAATGCTTTTGCGAATGTTGGGTTCGTCGTCCGCAATCAGCACCCGCTTGCCTTCCAACAAAGGGTCGCTTTGGTGTTCGTCGATCTTATCGCAGCCGATCACCGTGGCAGGCCCAGCCTTCACGTTGGCGATGGCGCTGCGGATGTTTTCCACGCTCCCAAGAATTTTATCCAGCTTCGCCCGCATGGCATCATCGCCGGCGCACTGCTCGATAAGCTCTTGGCTTTCATTTGCAATTTGATGCAGCGGCTCATCAATTTCATGCACCACATTGTCTGTAATGGAGGTGCTGGTGGTGAATCGCTCGACCAACAACAAATCTAAAATATTAAGCGCGATCGCCACATAACGACCGAAAATTTCGGCAAATTGCCGGTCGTCTTCGTTGAATCCGCCGATTCGCTCACTCTCGACGTTGTACACCCCCACCACCTCGTCAAAAAGTGTGAGCGGAACCGTCATCGAACTCTTGTTGTGCATAAGCCCCAGCACATAGCGTGAATCTTTTTCGGTGTCGTGGCAAATATAAGATCGGCCCGTTGCCGCCACATAACCTGAAATGCCGTTGCCTTCGGGCTGGGCATACAAATCAATTTCCAGCGCCTCAGGCGGAAGACCTTCGGCAATCACCACTTCAAGCTTGTTGCTTCGTTTGTCTAAAAGACGAATCGAAAAGTGATCGAAGTGCATTAGGTCTTTGGAATACCGAATGATCTTGTCTTGAAGCAGCTTAAGTCGTTCAGCAGGTGTTTTGGTGGCCACCGCGTCATTTTGAATGCGCGAAAGTTCCCGCCCCGAGGCGTCGATCGCATCAATTTTTCGCTGCAATCGCTTGCCGCTTGTGGCATCCCACACCACCGCCACCACCTGCTCCACCTCATCTTGGTCGGTGATCACTGGCGAGCAAATCACTTCAAAATAAGAATCGCCATCTTGAAAGGCGAATTTCTTACTGTGCTGTGTGTTTTGTTTAGCCTCTTGGTCTGCCGCGGCAAATTGTGTGCGAAAAATTTGAAGTGCTTGCCGACACACACGGTTGGTGTGGCCAATGATTTCAGATGAGAAGCCGCGCATGCGACGGTTACGCCATGTCATTTGGCCATCAAACCCCACCACGCACACACCTTCTCCAATGGTGTTGAGAACCACATCTGCTTCTTCGCCTGTCAGTGTTCGGCTGTCGGCCAAGCCGCTTGACAAGAACATTCCCGCGTCGGTGATCACCGCCGTAAAATCATCGTGGCGTAGTGCATCAACCACGTCTGCCACACCCTGGGCATGGGTGAGCGTCGCGTGGTTCGCCAATGCACAAACCAATGGGTGGTCAACGGGAAGGCCCGATCCATACACCAAAACCCGCGTGGAATCCTCAGGCAGGTTGGAAGACGTGTTGTGTTCAGACATCACAGCGGTTCTCAGCAGAGCAAAGTGGGGAGTGGACATGCCAAAACGAGCGCGTTCCAACCCTCCCTATCATGGCGCAAATGCTAGCACCCCTCAAGTAACAGGGAGAGGGGAATCTTCCCCCTTTTTTAAACGCGTTTCAATTCGCTTCAAAAAACGCTTAAAAAAGCCCCCACATCGCCACTTTTAAGCCCGCCGGGTGACCACTGCATCGGCCAGGTCCATCAACAACCGCCGGGCCGGGCCATCGGTCGCAGCCTCTTTCAGCGCCGCTTTGGCTTGGGCCACCAATGTCTCCGCTTGCTCGCGGGCATAAGCCAAGCCATCACCTGCGAGCACGGCATCACGCAATTCCGCCGCCGCAGCTCGATCCAATCCATCAGGCGACTCGCCTTTTAATAATTCCGTCAAGCCTGCAGGCCCCACCACCGTCAAGTGACGGATCAGTGGCAGGGTTAACTTGCCTTTGGCCAAATCACGCCCCAAGCTTTTACCCACCTCATCTGCATCGCCTGTTAAATCCAACACATCGTCGACGATTTGAAAGGCAATGCCCAGCTTTTCGCCGTAAACAAACAGCGCTTCGGCCAATGGCCCGCCGCCGCCATCCGATCGATTGGCCGCCAACACGGCAGGCATTTGGCAACACGTCCCGCACAAGCGAGCTGTTTTGCGACGAATCATTTCAAAATACGTTTGTTCGGTTAACGCCCAGTCGCCACGGTGATGCAATTGCAAGAGCTCTCCCTCGCACACCGTGTTGGTGGCTGCGGCAACGGCCCGTGATGCTGCAGACGAGGGCAAGGACGAACACAAGTGATACGCATGGCTAATTAAGTAGTCGCCCAACATCACCGCCGCTTCGTTGCCGCGCAAGTGGTTGATCGTAGCGCCACGGCGCCGCATTTCTGCATCATCAAGAATGTCGTCGTGAACCAGCGTGGCCATGTGCACCATTTCTGCCACGGTTGCCACGGTGATGGTCGCATCTTGAAAAACATCATCATCTGCCCGGTCGGCAAAAGCCGCCGCCGACACGGCTAGCACCAGCGTGGGACGCAACATTTTCCCACGATACCGCTCCACATGTTGCGTTAGGGTGTTCACCGCAGGCAAATCACTTAATAGCTCAGCCTTAAAACGAGCTTCCACCTTTGCGAGCCGCTCGGCCAAGATGCGGTTAATCGCGTCGTGTTCATGGGCTTGCAGCAACATCGTCAAAATCCGGGGCAAAAAAAGGAACCAAGCAGGCAAGACTGTACACACTGCACCCAGCGGCATGCTACGTTGCCATCGTCCTGAAAGGTTGCGAGAAAATCTTCGGAAGGTAAAAAAGTTAAGGTGGGTCCGTTAATATGGGCAATTAAGGTGTTTGGCATGGTTTTACCGCCATATTCCCACCAAATACGTTGTTGCTGGCCCGATATTCGCGAGTTCCCCCCCCTCGTTGACCGAAAAGACTTTTTATAGGGTGCCTCCGCGCCCTTCCTTCAAGCCCTCACCCATCGGATTTCCACGTGGAAGACCCATCTCAAAATCTCGACACCACACTGGGTCGCCTCGTCATCGAACGCGGCCTCGCCACGCAGTCTGACATCAACCGCTTGGTTGCCAAGCAAAAAGTGTCTTCAGGCGGCAGCGACACCAATCAACGCAGCCTCGCGTCGTTGCTGGTGGCAGAAGGCTTGGTCACCACCAATCAACTTGATCGACTGCAGCCCGAACTTGAAGAGCAGCGGGCCGGCCAACAAATTCCTGGCTATCAAATTATTCGCAAGCTTGGCGCCGGGGCCATGGCCACCGTCTACTTGGGAAAGCAAATTTCACTGGATCGCATGGTTGCGATCAAAATTTTGCCCCAAAAGTTCACAAGCAACGCAGATTTTGTCGCCCGGTTTTATGCCGAAGGCAAAGCGGCAGCCAAACTTAACCACCCCAATATCGTTCAAGCCGTCGACGTGAATCACAGTGGTGACTACCACTACTTCGTCATGGAGTTTGTCGACGGCCGAACCGTTTACGACGACATTCAAAACCACGGGCCCTACGACGAAGAAAGTGCCGTGCGCATCGGCATCGAAGTGGGCCGCGCCTTAGACCATTCTCACAAGCAAGGTTTCGTTCACCGCGACGTCAAACCTAAAAACATCATGATCGCCGACGAGTCCAATCGAGCCAAATTGGCCGACATGGGCTTGGCCCGCGCCATGTCAGACCGTGAAGCCGCCGAAGCCGAAGCAGGCAAAGCCTACGGCACCCCTTACTACATCAGCCCCGAACAAATTCGAGGCGAACGCGATGTCGACGCCCGTGCCGACATCTATTCATTGGGCGCCACCCTCTACCACATGGTTACAGGCCAAGTGCCTTTTGATGGTCAAAACCCCTCGGCGGTGATGCACAAGCATCTTAAAAACGACCTGATCCCCCCCGACCACATCAACTCAGCCCTCTCGTGCGGCATCTCTGAGGTCATCGAAGTTTGCTTGGCCAAAGACCGCAGCAAACGCTACGCCTCCGCCGCCGACTTGGTAGACGACCTTGAAGCCATCCAGCGTGGCGAAGCCCCCATGCAGGCCCGCAAGGTTTTCGATGTTAATGCGCTGGCGGGTCTAGATCGCGGAACCACGCATCGCGAAAGACTTGCCACACTGCCCCAGGAACCCCTCTCTGACAGCCCTGCTTTTTGGCTGGCCGTGGCCGGTTGGATGGCCGCCGCCATGATGGCGATTGTATTACTCCTCGCCTATAGCAGCCTCTAAACCCAAGCCTCGCTTTAAACCTTGTTGGTCACGCATCCCAAAGCGTTTTTGCTCCGGGAATAAAGTGGCCCACCTCACAGTCAAACACGACGTGAAGCCTGACACTCAAACATCCTTGCCCCCGTCAACCCCGCACGCGACACGATCACGCAAGCGGGTTGTTTTGGGTGTTGTTGCGGCAGTGGGCGTGGCCTTAACCCTCGCCTTGGGCTTGGATCTTGTTCGCAACGCACACCAAACCGAACTAGCCGCCTGGAGCACCCCCGCGCAATGGCCAAGCCATACGTCTGACACCCTCCCAGAACGCCCCGTTCTCATTCGCTTTACCGCCAGCTGGTGCCCCCCCTGCCAAGCAATGAAACGCGACGTTTTTTCACGCACCGACATTGCAGAGCAAATAGAAGCTGACTTTTTTGCGGTTTCAGTCGACATCGACAACACCGACCCCAACACCACCGACCTCACCCATCGCTACGGCATCGACTCCATTCCCGCCTTTGTCGTCGTCGATGTCCGAGGACACGAAATAACCCGCAGCACCGGCGGCATGTCCCCCTCAGACTTCAGCACATTTCTCAAACAAGCCGCCAACGCAGCCCCCCCCCACGAATAATGCCGTGGTGATGTCCGTGTTCAACACCCCCCAAGGCCGTCAGACATTCACGCCTGACCTACGGAACGGGGCCGACTTAATCATCGTGTCGTGCACACTGGGTTTCATACAACCCCAAAGGCTCAAACGTCTACCACCTCACGCCGTTGTCACAAGAAACAGCACGGCCATGCGTACTGCCAGTCCGTGGCTGACCTGTTCTAAAATCGCGGAGTTGGGGCCGTCGGCCACTGCGGCGTCGATTTCAAGCCCGCGATTCATGGGGCCGGGGTGCATGACCACCACTTCAGATTTCGCTTGTTTCAGCCGCGCTGCGGTTAGCCCAAATTGGGCGGTGTACTCGCGTTTGCTGGGGAATGCGGGGCCGCTAAGCCGCTCAAATTGCACCCGCAGCATGTTCACCACGTCCACGCGTGGCAACACGGCGTCTAAATCGTGGCTTAGTTCGGCACCCAAGTCGGCAAAGCCGCGTGGCAACAAGGTGGGCGGGCCCACCAAAATCACATGGGCGCCCAGTTTTTTAAGCCCGATCAAATCCGACCGTGCCACTCGCGAGTTGGCGATGTCGCCCACGATGGCCACGGTTAAGCCTGTGAAGTCCAGATCGTCAAGCCGCCCCAGCCGTTTGGCCACGGTGTACAAATCCAGCAATCCCTGCGTGGGATGAGCATGTCGCCCGTCACCCGCATTCACCACGCTGCATTTCACACTGGCGGCCAGTTTGGCGGCCGCGCCGCTGTGATGATGGCGCACCACCATCACATCCACGCCCATGGCTTCAATGTTGCGGGCGGTGTCCACCAAGGTTTCGCCCTTGCTCACACTGCTGCCCTTGCCACTAAAACTCAGCACGTCTGCCGAAAGCCGCTGGCCCGCCAGTTGAAAACTCATGCTCGTGCGTGTGCTGTCTTCAAAAAACAAATTGGCCACCACCCGCCCGCGCAAGGCAGGGGCCTTTTTGACACTGCGTGTTGAAATGGCTTCAAACCCGCGTGCGGTGGTTAACACATGGCGAATGTCCGCCGCCGAATAATCGGCCAGCGACACCAAGTGCCGGTGCGTCCATGTGTATGGATTGCGTTGGCTTTCGTTCTGATTTTGACTGTTTGAGTCACTCACGTTGCGTCCTCCACCAATCGCACTTCATCGGCTTCATCGGTGGGTTTTAACCGTACCTCCACCGCCCGTGGTCCCGAATGAACCGCCGCTGCAAAGTCGGCGGCAATCGGTAGCTCGCGTGTGTCTGCTCCGCGATCCACCAACACCGCCAACCACACCCGCTTGGGCCGCCCCAAGTCGGCCATGGCATCCAGCGCGGCGCGAATCGACCGGCCGGTCATTAACACATCGTCAATCAAAACCACGTTGAGCCCATCAAGCGAAAAATCTATTTCAGTCACCCCCACCGTTGGCGCTGCCCCGCTGCCCGCCAAATCGTCGCGGTACAGCGTGATGTCCAACGTGCCCACCTTTTGAAAGCCCAATGGCCCAGCCAACCGCCCCGCAATCACATCGCCCCGCCGCCGCAACCCCACCAGCGCCCAATCGTCCCGCTCAGCCTCCGGGGCTTGGCCCGTCAGCCATGCCGACATCTTTGCAATTAACGTTTGGGTCTGAGCGGCATCGGCAAGGGTGTCCATGACTTAAGAATGTAGCAGGGTAAAGGCTCAAAGGCCACGGTATGACACGATAAAACTTTAAAAGGCTTTCAATCCACAACGCCTTTTCGGAACCGTTCACGGGTTTTGAGCCCTTCCTATCCCTGCACGCCAGATTCTCATCCAAACGCAGAAAACGAAACATAAACCGCCAAGTTGCCGTTACCGTTCACGGTTTCCAAAAGGATGCCTGTGGATAACGCGAAGGAAATTTAACCGCCAAGGGGGCAAGTGAGGGAGCCAAGGAAGGCAAAAAAGAAAATTAAAACGTTATTTTCTGCCTTGGTATGCGCGAGGAAATCAAGTCAAGGCGACTGAGAAACGCCCCTCAGAAAGCGTTTCTTTAACCCTACAGTCCCTGCCGTCGTGTTTGCCTTGGGATTTTAAACCCGCGAACGGTTACTTTAAAACCACACGTTTTTACATTACGATTTCAAGCATGATCATTGGAACCGGCAAGCACACCTACACTTGGCACGAACACTGGGCCCGCATTCCCAGCACGCCCTCGGGTCGCAACAACGGCCGCACCCACGGCATTGCGGCATTGCCCGACGGCCGGGTGATTGTGTTTGCTCAAATGGTGCCCGGCGTGCTTGTTTATGACGCTCAAGGCACACTCATCGACCAATGGGGCGACCGCTTTGTGGGCGGCCACGGGCTTCAAGCGGTTCAAGAAAACGGCGAAACCTTTTTGTGGCTTGTCGATCAACTGTCTTGCGAAGTGTGCAAAACCACCCTCGACGGCCAGCTTGTTTTGCGACTGGATCACCCGCCGCTTGCTGATTGCCCTGAAGGCAAATACATGCCCACATGGGCCGATGTCAACCCCCTCAATGGCGAGGTGTGGGTGGCCGACGGCTACGGCGGATCGTCGCTTTACCGCTGGTCGGCCCGTGGCGATTACCTGGGCTCAATCGTGGGCGATGAACAAGGCAACAACCCATTCGATAGCCCTCACGGCCTAGCGTTTGGCCCCGAAGGCCGACTTTACATTGCCGACCGAGCCAACCACCGCATCGCCGTGCTCGATGGCGCAGGGCAAACCATTGAAGAGCGCACCAACGTGTGCCACAGCCCCACAAGCCTGGCGATACAAGATGGCTTGCTTTATGTGGCCGAATTGTTTGGCGGCGTCAAAATACTCACCACCGACCTCAACCCCGTGGCCCACTTGGGACAGCACCCCAAGCTGGAACCCGCCGCCGACTGGCCCCAAAAACCCAAGTGGGAATGGCCCGCCTTTGCAGACACCGACGACTGGCCCGAAGTGGGCGGCACCCCCCATCTTCGCCCCGGCGTGTTCAGCAGCCCACACGGTATTGCCGTGGGCCCAAACCGCGACATTTATGTCGCCGAATGGATCACCGGCGGACGAATCATCAAGCTCTCGCCTGCGACGTGAACACCCGCAATGGGATGCTGTAACCGTTTACAGTATTAAAATCCCAAGGCGAACACGAAGGCCCGAAGGCTCAAAGGCACGAAGGAAAGCGAAGCATGAACAGCCA
>JAZGFZ010000153.1:0-6312 GCA_036480015.1 Algisphaera sp.
TCGGTCATGACCACACGAACGCTGGCGCCAGATTGAGTCAAGCGGCTAACGAGGGTGGCGGTTTTGTAGGCGGCGATGCCGCCGGAGACGCCCACCAAAACACGACGCCCGGCCAAGGGGGCGCGGGCGTCGTTATGAGATTGAGATTGCAGGGGGTGGTCCGCCATGGTGGCCACTTATGCCAGCGTTTCTTCGGTGTCGCTGGGGAGTTTAAGGGTGATTTTGCGTTCGACGACTTCTTGCACCGCAACTTCAAAATCGGTGCGGCCGTTGCGCTCGACCAAGGGGCGGTCGCCGTCCATGAGTTGGCGAATACGGTGCTGCACGAGAGATGTGAACTTAAAGCGGCCACCGAGTTCGTGGATGACCGCGTCGTCTTTGAGTGCTTCGATCATGGCGTGGGCCTTGTCATTTAAAATGAGGGGAAGGGGGGAGGAGGGCGATCCGCCGGGTTCGCCGAGCCCTATAAGATAGGGCAGGAGTGAGGTTAGGGCAAGAATGGGTTGGGGCTGTATGTTGGGCGCTTAAATCTCTCCGTCTTTTTAGAGCCAGCCATGATGACGATGCCTTTGCCACTACACAACCCCTTGTTTGCCTCTGTAATCTTAGGACAGGCCGCGTTGGAGCCCCAGGGGGCGGATTCGGCGGGGGTGGTTGAGACGTTGTCGGCAACGGGGGGGCAAGTGAAAACCTTGGTGGGCGAGGCGATGACGGGCAATCCTGCGGCGTTGCAGCAATTGGCGGTGAATCATTTGTTGCCTGCGGTGTTCATGTTGCTGCTTTTGGTGTTGAGTTATTTTGTGGGCAAGATGTTGTCGGGCTGGGTGAGTCGGCCCTTGAGCCGCCGTGTTGATCCGACGGTGGGCAACTTTTTTGGCAAGCTTGTTTTCTATGCGATCATGGTGAGTGCGGTGCTGGGGGTGTTGGGACGCATGGGGGTGAGTGTCGCCAGCTTTGCGGCGGTGATTGCGGCCATGGGATTTGCCATTGGTCTTGCGTTTCAGGGCACGCTGTCGAATTTTGCGGCGGGGCTCATGTTGCTTATTTTTCGACCGTTTAAAGTGGGCGATGTGGTGGGCGCGGCGGGGATTACCGCCAAGGTTGCAGAGATTGATTTGTTTACCACCAAATTCGACACCTTCGACAACCGCCGCATCATTGTGCCCAATGGTGATATTTTTGGCAGCACCATTGAAAATGCTACGTTTCACCGGCATCGCCGGGCCGACATTAACGTGGGCACGGCCTACGCGGCGGATTTGGATCACACCCGCGAGGTGTTGACGGCTGCGGTGGAGTCGGTCGATGGCCGCGTTGAAGGCGACAATCGCGGCTTTCAGATTTTTCTTAAAGACCTAGGCGACTCGTCGATTCAGTGGGTGGTTCGTGTGTGGTATCCCACGGCCGACTTTTGGTCCAAGCGTGAAGCACTTGTTCGTGCGATTAAGAATCACTTGGACCAAGCCCAGATTGCCATTCCCTTTCCGCAGCGCGAGGTGTGGGTGCGGAAAGAAGGCTCTGAGCAATCATGAGCGATTAGGGCTTCATGTCGGCGTCCAAAGGAACGGTTTGTAATTCCCAGCCGGTTTCATCGGGCAATGCCGTGTTAAACGCATCGGCGGGTAGATCAACGTTAACCGCCACCTCAAACAAATCGATGACGGTTTGGTCGCCATCGGATTGCATGCTCGCGGCCCGCAAGGGGAGCAAGGTGGTGCGGTCAAACCACAGATCCAGTTGGGTGGCGTCCATCTCGACGTTGGCGCGTGGCGTGAGCACCAGGTGAATGGACCCGGCCTCGGCTTTGGGGTCTTCTTCGGCGTTGGGTTGCGCAAGGGCCACGTCAAAGCGTTCAAGCACGCGGTCTTTTTTGAGATTGAGTGGAACGAGAAACGGGCCGTCGCCCAATTGCATCGCACGGTCACCCACGGCCTCGGCGGCCACCACTTCGCGGCGCGTGGCGGTGCGGGCTTGGGCGTCAACATCCAGCAACCAATGTCCGTCGTAGACATACCGGCGGTTGATCACTTCGAGTGCAGCCTCTTGGGCTTTGAGTCGGTCGAACAACACCGCAAAGCGGGTGGGCAGGGTGTCATCGCCTTGGGTGTGACCGCGTGCGTAACCCATGTCGCCAAAGCGAATGGTTTCATCGTCGAGCAGGTCTTGAATGCTTCGCATTCGCACGCGGGCCCGAAGGGTGTGGTGCTCGGCGGCGGTGGCTTCGAGACGTTCCAACCATGTTGCGGCCTCTTTGTCATGGGCCGGGGCGACTTGCGGATCAGCCTTAAGAAGTGGCGCGTCAATGGGATCAACGGATTCAGTGGGATCGGCCGCATGGGCGGTGTTGCAGCCTGCGCCAAACAAACTGGCCAGCAGAACACATAAAAAAGCCGCCGCAGCTTGGCTGCGCCGGAAGGTCAACGGGCATGAGGAGAAAGAGTGTGTGAGACGGTGTGTGGGAAGGATCATCCCACCATTCAATCCGCATCGGCGCTTTGTCGCCACCCGTCTGCAAGATCAGATGCTGATTTTGTTGTTTTTAAAGCGGCAGGTTGCGTGGCCAGAGGCTCTGCCCCAGCGCCGGTAAGGCCTGTTGCGCTCATGCGTGGCTGCCCAATGGGAAGCAGCAAGGGCAGCATGAACACCAAAACCTTGGGTCGCAACATGTCATCTCGAAAATGCATTGAGTGCAGTCTATGCCGGTTATCGGGATTACGCCAGCAAAATGACTTTTGTTCAGCGGTATTCGACAGCGGGGCGATGGGGTTTGGAAGCCCCTTCTTCGCTGTTTATCCTATTTTTACAAAAAAGGTAGGGGCCGCTGGTTTTTAAGGCGGTGTGGGGGCATGAGGTGGTGGATGCGGCCAGATCACGCATCAACCAAATTCTTCTCGATATACGGATCAAACAGCATCGCGGGGTTGCGTTTTTCGAGGAGGTCGGTGGTGCGGTTGTCGGCTTTGAGCTGGGCGAGGGTGGCGGGGTAGCCCATGCGGTGGATGAATTGGCCCATTTTCTCACTTGTTCCGTTGGCGTCTTGTTTTTCTTTTTTGTACCAGTCAAAGAGGGTGGCGCAGACGTCGGCGACGCGGTCGTGAGGGACGGCGCTTAGGAATTGAGATTTGCCGTCGGTGAGGTAGTGGCCTTGGGTGGAGCCGTCTTCGGAGCCGCCGAGTTTGAGGGCGTAGTTATCGCCGCCGGAGCCGATCCAGCCGAAGGTTTTGGTGGCGGGGCGGAAGCATTGTCGTTCGCAGCCGGTGATGCCGATGGACTCGGCCATGTCGCCGTAGCCTCGGTCTTCGAGTTCGTCGAGGAGCTTGGGTTCAAATTGCTCGGAGTCGGTGTAAGACAGTCGGCAGGTGGGCAGGCCGACGCAGGCACCGGAGAGGACGCGGAGTTTGGAGTAGGTTTTTCCTCGGCGGGTGCCGTGGCCGAACTCGGCGAGGTGACCTTGGAAGTCTTCTTTCGCAGCTTCATCAATGTTGGTGAAGAGCAGGTCTTGGTTGGGGGTGACCATGACTTCGGCGCCGGGGAATTTGTTGAGGGCCGACTTGACCATGGCGCGGAGCTGGGGGGTGTCTTGGGCCGTTTGAGTGGCGGGGGCCTCATCGACTGAATCCGTAGACTTCTTGGGACGTTCGGCGGCGAGTTTTTGTTGGTCGATGTAGATGCCGTCGGTGAGGCGACCGCATTCGATGTAAGCGCCGTAGGCCCATTTGCCGTTGGATTCTTGTTTTTGCCAGCCGGTGTGGAGGTTTCGTTCGCCGGGGTGGTGGTTTTCGTTAGGCGCGGAGAAGGAGACGCCGAGGTTTTTGACTTCGTTTTGGTACCAGTCGATGCCTTGTTTCCAAACGACGTATTTGAGCCGTGCCCAGACGCGGTTTTTTCGGTCGCCCCACTCCTTGTGGATGTCGACGATGGCTTTGAGGCCAGGCATGAGTTGATCGGGGGTGAAGATGCCTAGCGGTTTGCCGTGGGCAGCGAAGGTGGGTTTGCCTTTCTTTTCGCCTTGGCCGCCGCCGACGTAGACCTGGTAGGCGACGACCTTGGCACCGGAGCCGGTGCCTTCGACGAGCGGCGCGACGCCGACTTCGTTGGTGCGGATTTCGGTGCAGTTGTCGTAGGTGATGCTGCCGGTGTCGGGGTCACGGTGTGCGGCGGCAAAGGCGATTTTGAACTTGCGGTTGAGAAGCTGCGGGCCGTAGTTGTATTGTTCTTTGGGATCGCTGATGTGCGAAGGATCGACCGCGAAAACTTGGATGTGCGGCGCGGCGGGCAAACGGAAGTAGCTGCCGTATTGGTGGGCAAGCTCGAAAGCGTTGGCCCCTTCGAGTGTGGAGAACTTGGAGAGCGGGCAGCCCATGACGTTGCGGACGTTGTCGCCGCAGCCGTTGAGGGTGTAGAAGCCGGTCTTGGCAACGGCTTGGACCAAGGACATGACTTCGGGTTTGCGAAGCCAGTGGTATTGGATGTTTTGCCGGGTGGTGAGCCGCAGGGAGTTGCCGCCGTAAGGGTTGTTGTGGCAGTAGTCGTCGGCGACTTGGTCGAGAATGGCCCACTGCTTGGCGCTAAACGCACCGCCGCCGGGGACGGTGATGCGGACCATGTACATCCAGTCTTTTTCTCGGCCGGTCTTGGCGCGGTTGTACTCGAGGTAAAGGCCGTGGGACTTGGAGAGGAACTCAGACTCTTTTTCGATGTCGAGCGTGTCGTGATCGCGGTACCGTTCGGGCAGCGGGCCGACCATGCCCGAGGAGTTGATCTTGAAATGCTCATCGTGGGAAAGCTGGTCGGCGGGTGTTTGAAGCAGTGGCTCGGGGAGCTTGACGGGGCGTGGTTTGCGGGGTGGGGTGGCCATGGGCGGGTCTCGGTCTTTGGGGGCGTCTTGCTTTGGGGCAGGCTTTGGGCAGGACGCGTGAGGAAGTCTGATTAAAGGGTTGAAGAAGCGATTGAGTTTATCGCGTGAAGGCCAAGACGGGGTGGGGCGGGGTTGATCCGTTTGAGCGGGCTATAGCGTCTCGTTTGAGTATTTTGACACTTTGGCGACAATCTCAAGCCATGCGGCGTGGCCTTGGTGCTCACAAGGGTTATGATTCAGGCCCGGCTGCGAATGTACGCGGCGGAACCCTTCGATCATATTGGGAAGCTAGAACGATGCGCATCACCATGGTAGGTACCGGTTACGTGGGTCTTGTCACAGGCACATGTTTTGCAAATATTGGCAACGAAGTCACATGCTTGGATGTGGACGAGGCCAAAATTGAAAAGCTTAACAATGGCATCAGCCCGATTTACGAGCCTGGGCTTGACGAGCTGATTGCTAAAAACCACAAAGCAGGCCGGCTGAAGTTCACCACGGACAAAGAAGAGGCTTACACGCATGCTGAGATGATCTTCATTTGCGTGGGCACACCGTCCGACGCCAATGGTCATGCCGACTTGAAGTATGTGCTGGCAGCCGCTGAGGATGTGGGCCGAGCCATTGAAGCCGCACCGGGGAACACCGGCGGCGACGAAAAAGAACGTCGGGGCAAAATTGTGGTGATTAAAAGCACCGTGCCCGTGGGCACCAACGCCAAGGTGCGGGCGGCGATTGCATCGCAAACCACCAAGCGATTCTTTATGGCCAGCAACCCTGAGTTCCTTAAAGAAGGCGCGGCCATCAACGACTTCAACAAGCCTGACCGCGTGGTGGTGGGTGTGTCGGATGAAGGCACGGGCGGCCGAATGCGTGACCTGTATGAACCGTTTGTGCGTAATGGCCACCCGATTTTTGTGATGGACATTCCATCGGCAGAAATGGTGAAGTATGCCGCCAATGCCATGCTGGCTACGAAAATCAGCTTCATCAACGAAATTGCCGGGCTGTGCGAAGCCTACGGCAGTGATGTGGATGAAGTGTGGCGCGGCATGACCAGCGACGCACGCATTGGCAACAAGTTCTTGTACCCCGGACTGGGTTACGGCGGATCATGTTTCCCCAAAGACACCTTGGCTTGTGTGAGCATGGGATCTGAAAGCGGTACACCCACGCCACTGCTCAAAGCCGTGCACGATGTGAACCAAGCCCAACGGCCAGCGTTTTATAAGAAAATGACCGATCACTTTGGCCCCGGCGGACTGAAGGGCAAAAAGATTGCGGTGTGGGGCATTGCCTTTAAACCCGGCACCGACGACGTGCGTGAAGCCCCGGCCATCACGCTCATGCAAAATCTTTTGGCCGATGGTGCCACCGTGGTGGCCCACGACCCCGTGGCCCACGAGACGGCCCATTTGATCTTGGGTGACACGATCACCTACAGCGACAAAATG
>JAZGFZ010000154.1:0-10127 GCA_036480015.1 Algisphaera sp.
ATCGCTTTTGTTGATTTCAAGCAGGCGATCAAGCGAGAATTTTTCGATGTTGTAGCTGGCGACCACGGTGCCTGCGGCCATGGCTTGCTTAAGGCCCGCAAGGCTTAGGTCGCCGGTTTGGGCCAAATAGCCCATCATGCCGCCGCCAAAGGTGTCGCCCGCGCCGGTGGGGTCGACCACGTCACGGGCAGGGTAGGCGGGCAAAGCCACGGCGCCGTCTTGGTGAAGCAAAAAGGCGCCGTGTTCACCTTTTTTAATCACGACAAACTTGGGGCCCAAAGCCAAAACAGCTTCGGCGGCTTTGACGATGTTGGTTTCGCCGGTGAGCAGGGTGGCTTCGCTGTCGTTGAGCACCAGTCCGTCGATTTGTTTGAGCAGGTCTTTTAAAAGGGCCGGTTCGGTTTCAATCCAAAGGTCCATGGTGTCGGCGACCACCAGTTTGGCGTTGGGGAATTGGGCCCGCAAAGCCAGTTGGCCGCCGGGGTGGGTGTTGGCCAAGAAAACATATTCACTATCAACATAAGACGCGGGAACCGGCGGAAGGTCTTCGGCCAAAACGTTCAGTTCAACACTGAGTGTCTCACGGTCGTTCATGTTGTCGAGGTATTTGCCGGTCCAACGAAAGGTTTTGCTTCCGGCACGTTTTTCGAGGCCTTCAAGGTCGATGTCGAAATGCTCAAAGGGTTTGCGCAATGCGTCGGGAAAATCTTCGCCCACGGCACCTACCAAACGCACGGAGCCGTAAAAACTGGCGGCGGCGGCAAAGTAAATGGAGCTGCCGCCCAAGACATTGTCGGCCTTGCCGGTGGGGGTGTGAATGGTGTCGATGCCAATGGAGCCGGTGACGATGAGAGATGACATGGGATTGAGCTCTTGTAGGGGGGGAGTAGCAAGCAAGGAGGAGTGCGAAAAAAGAAGAACAGAATTAAGCTTGAAAATCGCCGAGTTTACAAATGTGGCGGAACTCGGCGGCGGTCACGGGCTGCACGCTTAGGCGGGAGTTGTTGACCAAAACCATGGCTTCAAGCTTGGGTTCTTGTTTGATGGTTTGAAGGGTGATGGGGGTGGGAAAAGGGCCCACGGCCTTGAGGGTGACCATGCCAAAGCCTTCTTTGCTGCGGCCGGTGTGGTCGGTGGGGTCGATTTCGTGTTCTTTGACCACTTCGACCACGCCCACGATGCGTTTTTCATTGACCGAGTGATAGAAAAAACCGCGATCGCCAACCTTCATGGCCTTCATGATGTTGTTGGCTTGGAAGTTGCGCACGCCATCCCACGTGGTGGTTTGGTCTTTGGCTTTGCGCTGGTCGTCCCAAGACCATGTGCCAGGCTCGGTTTTAAAAAGGTAGTGTTTCATGGGGTTTGGTGGCCGTTCACAGGTTTCAGGAGGATGTTTGCGGGGCAAGTCGTCTCTGGCAAGAGATTTTACGCCAAGACGCAGAGGCGCCAAGACGCCAAGAAAGACAAAAAGCCAACAAGAACACTTGAGCGAAAAAGCTAAGAAATCATCAGGTTTCATCCCCCGCCTTCCTTGGTTCCCTTGGCGTCTTGGCGGTTTATGTTTTGTTTTCTGCTGTTTGGGTGAGATCGAGTGTGCGGGGATAGGGAGGGCGCAAAACTTGTGAATGATTTGCGGGGTTTAAAATTGAGGGGCTTTACTACGAATTGGCCGCGTTCTCATGATGTTTGAGGCAGGCGTCGATGCGGGCGAGGGTTTCTTGTTGGCCCAAAAGTGCGAGCGTGGGGCCCATTTCGGGGCTGACGGCAGCGCCGGTGAGGGCGACGCGAAGAGGCTGGGCCACGGCGCCCATGTTTTTGCCGCCCAGTGGTTCCCATGCGGCGTCGATGAGGGCGTGAAGTTTGTCGGCGGTCCAATCGCTTGTGGCGGCCAGTTGATCACGCAGGGCGCTAAGGTTTTTAAGGCCTTCGCCTTCGTTTTTGGCCAAGTTCTTTTTGACGGCCTTGGCGTTGTACGCGGTGGGGGCTTCCACGAAAAAGCGGCCAAGGGTGGCGGGGTCGTTTAGGGTTTTGCTGCGTTCTTGATAGGCGGCGGCGAAAACGAAAAAGTGCGAGCCAAGTTTGTCGATGAATGGGGCGAAAGCCGGGACGTTTTTGAAATGCGTTTCGAGTTGGGTGGCCCAATCGGCGGCGGGCAATTTTAAAATGGTGTCTTGGCTAAAAGCGGCGAGTTTGTCGCGGTCGAACTTGCTGTTGGACTTGCCAATGCGATCGAAATCGAAGTGCTGGCTAAGGAAATCAAGATCGAAACGCTCAACATTGTCGCCGGGGTTCCAGCCCAAGAGGGCAAGGTAATTCAGCAAAACAGCGGGGGTGTAGCCGCTGGATTTGAAGTCGGCAACGTTGATTTCGGGGAGGGCAAGGTTGAGCTGCGCGGCGATGGCTTGGGCGGTGGCGAGGGTGTCGTTGTCTTTGGCCATAAAGGCGGAAAAATCATCGGGTGTTACGTTGTCTGCCGAAGTGAGGTCGGCGGATTGGGCTGCCTTGCGGGCAATTTTCGCCTTGTCGCGTTTGCTCATCTTCGACCCATCGGGGTTCATGATGCTGGGCGTGTGGCACCACACCGGGCGGGTTTCGCCCAAGGCGTCGTACAGGGCGGCGTGTTTGGGCGTGTTGGCCAAGTGTTCTTGACCGCGAATGACGTGGGTGACATTCATGGCGGCGTCATCGACGACCACCGCAAGGTGAAAGGTGGGGAAACCGTCGGCCTTTTGAATGACAAAATCTTCGAGGTCGGCACCCGGCACGGTGACATCGCCGTAAACGGCGTCGGTGAAGGAAACGTCTTGGCCCATTTTGAAGCGGATGGCGCCGTTGTCTTCGTAGGTGTGGCCCGCAGCGGCAAGTTTGGCAAGGGCGGCGTGGTAAAGCTCTAGCCGCTCGCTTTGGCGTGGGATGGCGTTTGCGTCTGGAACTTGGTTGTCGGCGGTGAGGCCCAGCCATTGCAGGTCGCGCAAAATGTTTTGCTCGGCTTGTTTGCTGGATCGTTTTTGATCGGTGTCTTCAAACCGCAAAAGAAATTGGCCGCCGTGGTGTTTGGCGTAGGCCCAGCTAAACAGGGCGGTGCGGGCGCCGCCCACATGGAGCTCGCCGGTGGGCGAGGGGGCAAAGCGGGTGACGACAGGTGTGGAGGATGTGCTCATGGGGGCGAGATTGTAAGCGGCCCCCGCCGGGGTTGCCCGGGGCGACCGAACGACTTTAAGTACTATAGGCGGCTCAAACGGTGGCCCATTTGTTGGTTGGCCTGAGCCATTTGCATAAGAACCTGCATAAAGAAAGTGATTGGTCATGGAAGACAAGAACCCTAAGAGCCCCGAGAACCTTGAAAACCCTGAGAAAACGGCCCACTTTGTGGCTCAAGCGATTGATGAAGACCTGGATGCAGGCCGTTACCACCAGGTGGTGACGCGCTTTCCGCCTGAACCCAATGGTTTTTTGCATATTGGGCATGCCAAGGCCATTTGCATTGATTTTGGCATGGCTTCCCGCCACGGCGGCAAGGTCAACCTGCGGATGGACGACACGAATCCGGCAAAGGAAGAGCAAGCCTTTATTGATGCCATCCAGACCGATGTGAAATGGTTGGGATTTGAATGGGACACGCTCACCTATGCGTCGGATTGTTTCGATCAACTTTACGACTGGGCATGTGAGTTGATTAAGGCGGGCCATGCCTATGTGGACGATCAAACCGCTCAGGAAATTCGTGAGGGGCGGGGTGACTTGCAAACCCCTGGAACCCACAGCCCGTTTCGGGATCGGCCTGTTGAAGAATCGCTTGATTTGTTTGCGAAGATGAAAGCCGGGGTGTTTGAAGATGGCGCCAAAGTGCTGCGGGCGAAAATTGACATGGCCAATCCCAACTTGGTGATGCGCGACCCGGCGATGTACCGCATTTTGAAGGCTCATCATCCACGCACGGGCGATACGTGGAGCATTTATCCCATGTATGACTGGGCGCATGGACAAAGCGATTGGATTGAAGGGGTGACGCACTCATTGTGCGATTTGAGTTTTGAAATTCATCGCCCGTTGTATGAGTGGTTTGTGCAGCGTTTGGTGGACATTGGCCAGCGGCCTGCAGGTGTTGAACACACGCCTCGGCAAATCGAGTTTGCCCGTGGCAACATCACGCATTTGATGACAAGCAAACGCAAGCTCAGGCAACTGGTGGATGGCGGGCATGTGGAAGGTTGGGACGACCCGCGTATGCCCACACTCAGTGGTTTGCGGCGACGTGGCTACACGCCCGAGGCCATCGTGCAGTTTTGGACAGAGGCGGGGGTGGCCAAACGCGAAAACAACATTGAAATTGCGAAGCTTGAAAACGTGTTGCGGGCCGATTTGAACGCCAAGGCCCAGCGACGCATGGCGGTGTTGGATCCGCTTAAGGTCACGATCACCAATTTTGAAGCCGCAAGCGAAACGTTTGATGCGGTGAACAACCCTGAGAACGAAGCCGATGGGACGCGGCCGATTGTATTTGGCCCCACGATTTACATTGAACGGGCCGACTTCATGGAAGACGCACCCAAAAAGTTCTTTCGATTGGCGCCAGGACGTGAGGTGCGATTGCGTTATGCCTATTGGATTAAATGCGAAGAGGTGATCAAAAACGATGCGGGCGATGTGGTGGAGTTGAAATGCACCTATGACCCGCAAACACGCGGCGGCGACAACCCACCGCCAGATGACGAAGGCAAGGTACGCAAGGTTAAGGGCACGATTCACTGGGTGAACATCGACACCGCAGTGGATGCCCAGGTGCGGCTGTACGAGCATTTGTTTAGCACCGAAGACCCCGAGGCAAAAACCGAGAATGCCACAGAAACGGGCGAAGGTGCATGGTTGGCGAATTTGAATCCTGCTTCGGTGGCCGTGGTGGCCGCCAAAGTGGAGCCCGCCTTGGCGGATGATGTGGCCGGGGTGCCCTTGCAGTTTGAGCGGCATGCCTATTTTGCGCGAGACCCTAAAAACACGTCTGACGGCCAACCGGTGTTTAACCGCACCGTAACGTTGCGGGATTCATATAAGAAAAAGGCCCCCGTCCACAACCGCAAGAAAAAGGGTTAACGCCTCTTTATTAAGGCCGATTGTGCCGATTGGGTGGATTGTGCCAGCTGGATTAAAAAAGAGCGGAGGTGGCGGGAGAAAACGTGGCCGCCACGGGCTTTGGATGGGGATATGTTTGAGCCGTGTGTTCGACATGTAAGTCGTGGTGTAACAAAAGTTGACATCTTGGCCTCCCGATAGATGACCCCATGCAGCGATTTTGTTTTTCTTTATTACGACGAACATTGCCCATCACAGGATGGGCGGGGGTATTGTCGTTGGGCTTTTTGCTTGCGGGTTGCGGCGAATCGGCCGTGCCCGTGGCACGACCCGTTGCTCCGGTGGTCAAGGTTGAGGCAAAGCCTGTGTCGGATGACGTGGTGCGAGAAACATTGCGTAAGCGGTTGTTGGCATTGGATTATTTTGCAGTGCGTATGTGGCCCGCAGATCAACCCAATGCGTCGGTGCATTGGCTGCGGTCTTCGGCTCAAAAACGAAATTTAGAATTGAGCCGGGTGATTCCTGAGCCGGTGATGGTGGCTGAGAGTGTGGGGGCTCGACGTGTGACCGTGCGGGCAGAGGGGGAATGGAAGTCGATTGTGTCATGGCTGCAAGCGATTGAGGATGAGCCGCGAAAATTGATGGTGCGGGAGCTGAGCTTGCATCAATTGCGTGGTCGGGCGGTGGCCGATGTGAAATTGACCGTGTTGTTTGATTTGCCCAAAGGACTCAACGCATTGGCCAAATTGGATGTGCCCACCTTGGCTGGCTCTGAATTGCAAGATGCGGTGAATTTGATTGATGAGGATTTACGCGAAAAGAGTGAAACATTAGAGCGATTGGGGGCAGAGGTTTCGTGGGCGCTTCCCATCGCGTTGATTACACGGAAGCTTCCTGGCGGCTCGTCACCGATTCGTTTAACGCTAAGCCGTGGCGACCTTGGGCAACGGGCCCAACGCTTTGACGGCGAGTTCACCGCGCAGGTGCGATCGGGCGCAGACATTGTGCCGCTGGTGAATAAACTGAACGCAACCGATGGATTTGCATCGGCCAGCCTCATTCATGTCAAGAATGTGGGAGCATCGTTTCAACGGGCAACAGTGACGTTTATGTATGGCGCACTTGAAGAAAAAACAGCTGAACCGGCGGAGCAAATCCCCGGAGCGATTAAGCCTGTGGAAACAGGACGCAGGCCTTTGAAGCCGAGAATCGATCCTTTTAGAAGGTGATGGACTTGTTGCGAATTCTGTGTCGGAGCGGGGTAACTTTATGTGTCCCACACACCGGTTTTAATGAGTTGTTGCGTGGCGGCTTGTGCCCAGCCGCGATTGGCTGCAGGGCTGGCGGGCGACGGGTGAAGCACCGAGGTAATTAAAGGGGCTTTTTCTTGGCCCAATGCACGGCGGGCGCATTTTTCGGCAAACTTGCCGACACCCACAACGCGTTGAGGCTTAAGAATGCCAATGACGTGGCGCAGGTGTTGGTCGCAGGCGGCTTCGAGGGGTTGGCGTTGTGGCGCAGGGAGTTTGTCGGGCGTGGCATTGCGGCCGCTTTCTTCCATGAACACCAGGGGGCAATAGTTGACGACAAAGTGATGGGCAAAAAAGGCTTTGGCTGTATCAAAACGATCGGCCATGAGGCCCCAAAGTCGACGACCAGACACCTCGGATCGGGTGCAGGCAAGGCCGGTGATGGGGCGTTTGGGATGTGCTGCGGTGGGTTGGTCGACCTCGCCGCTCAGGCCCATCCAATCACGAACAGAAGCCACTTCGCCAAAGGGCACACCATTTTGAGCCATGCCCCACGGGCCGGGGTTCATGCCCAAAAAAACGACACGTTTGCGCGACCGGCCGTAAGTGGCGAGGTAGGTTTCATGAAGATTGCGAGCGTAAATCAGCGGTGAATAAAGGTGGGTGACAGGCAGCGCAAAACGCAGCGGCGCAAGGGCTGCAGTGAGCTCGCGGGACGCTTGAATGAGTGCAGTGGCCGTGGCGGTGGGTGTTGGGGCTTTGGGCAAAATGAATGGGCTGGATGAGGGTGAATCAAGCGTTGGCTTATTGCAATGCTTTCGTGGGATACGCTTTGGGTGCGTTTTGGATACGTTTTGGAACAAGAACTTGCGTGCGGTGGTGTGGGAGTTATCTATGATGGGTGTGCTGAAACTGGTTTTGGCATCCGGGATTCTTTGATTTGCAATGAGTGTGTTTATGCGGCCAATGAAGATGTGCGTGCGGCGAATGGGCGGGGTGTTTTTAGCCGGTGGATTGATGGCTTTGGTGGGGTGTGTGGCGGACAGGCCGTGTCGGCCTGCGCCGGTGGAGCCTTCGATGCGGGGGGAGGCACTTAACCCGCGTCCCGCGGAGAATGTGAGTCGCCTCAAGCAAAACGCATTGCCTGTAACGGTCACGACCCGTGATTAATCATCATGCGATGCGTCATTGTCTGAAGCGTTGCTGCCGTGTTTCACGCGAATGCGGCGCCAAGCTTCTTCATAGTCGGCATCGTTGCGTAAGAAGAAGGCATTGCGATAGGCGTCGTAGGCTTGGTTCATGTGACCGGTTTTTTCGTAAACCGCACCCAAGGCAAACCAGGCGCCGTGATCGTGTGTTTTTTGATCGGTGGCGATGCGAAGCTGGTCCAGTGCCAGTTTCCATTGCTCGGTGCGAATGTAACTGATGCCGGCCCGGGCGGGGCCGTCGTTGGAGGCGACCAAGTTGAGTATCACCGGTTGGCCGCGGGCGGTCGTCACTTCGACCGTTGCACGGCGGTCTAAAAATTGAGCCCGGCGTTCGTCCACGGACATGCAGCCGGTGGAACCCCATGTCAGTGCCATTAAAAGGGCGATGTGTCGCAAGTTCATAAGGTGTTCTCGTGAGGGGAAAGTCGATTGCATTTTAGTGCCCGCTGCGGATGGTGGAGGTTGAATGATCTTTTCTTAACGCGATGTGTCGCTGGCATAATGAATGCAAAAAAGGCGCGCACAAAAAAGCCGCGGGCCGAAAAGCCCGCGGCTTGAATGTCTTTGCGTTATCAGGATCAGCCGATGTGGCTGATGAGGTCGATGACGCGGTTGCTGTAGCCCCATTCGTTGTCGTACCAGCTGATGAGCTTGAAGAAGGTGCTGTCGAGTTCGATGCCGGCACCGTGGTCGAAGGTGGAGCTGGCGGGGTTGTGGATGAAGTCACTGGACACCACTTGGTCGTCGGTCCAGTCCATGTAGCCCTTCATGCTGCCTTCGGCCTTGGCCTTGATGGCGTCGCTGATTTCTTGGTAGCTGGTGGCTTTTTCGGTAACGACGGTGAGGTCGACCACCGAGACGTCGATGGTGGGCATGCGGAAGGCCATGCCGGTGAGCTTGCCTTTAAGCTCAGGCAGAGCCAAGCCCACGGCCTTGGCGGCGCCGGTGCTGGCGGGGATGCAGTTGACTGCGGCCGCACGGCCACCACGCCAGTCCTTTTTGGAAGGACCGTCTTGGGTGGGTTGGGTGGCGGTCATGGCGTGCACGGTGGTCATGAGGCCTTTGGCAATGCCAAACTCATCGTTGATGATTTTGGCCAAGGGGGCCAAGCAGTTGGTGGTGCAGCTGGCGTTGCTGATCACTGTAGCGCTGCTGTCGAGCGTTTCGTGGTTGACGCCCATGACGATGGTGGGCACTTGGTCGGGGGTTTTGGTCGGGGCCGAGATGATGACCTTTTTGGCACCGGCTTGAACGTGCTTGTTGGCGCCGTCGAAGTCGGTGAAGAAGCCGGTGGACTCGACGACAAAATCGCAGCCGATGTCGCCCCACTTGAGGTTGGCAGGGTCGCGCTCTGAGGTGGAGCGAATGGTTTTGCCGTTGACGTAAAGGTTCTTGTCGTCGCTGGAGATTTCACCCTCAAACCGACCGTGGATGGAGTCGTACTTAAGCAAGTAAGCCAAGGCATCGTTGTCGAAAAGGTCGTTGATGCCGACGACTTCGATGTTGGGGTTGGCTTGCGCAGCGCGGAAGACGAGGCGGCCGATACGGCCAAAGCCGTTGATTCCGATTTTGATCGCCATGGCGAAAAAACTCCATTAAAGGGGGTGGGGTGGGGCGATGTCCGGTTTGGGCATCGCCAAGGAGGGAACATGTTATCAAAATGAAGCTGGCTTCGCGTTCAATCAAAGAAACGCATGGGCATTGAAAGTGTGGCAAGGCTGCTAGGATTCATCTAATGCCACAATTGCCCTTTTTTGATGCGTCCGCCGATGTGCCTTTGCCTGGGCCCTCTTCCAAGAAGGAGCGGGCCGGGGCCGACCCGTGGTCGGTGAGTCGGCTGGCGGGTCATGTGAAGCGGGCTTTGCAGGAGGGTTTGCCCACCAAGGTGCGGGTGGCGGGGGAGATTAGTAATTTTTCTGATCGCAACCACTGGTATTTCAGCCTTAAAGATGCCGATGCGTCGATTCGGGCGGTGATGTTTGCGTCGTCGGCCCGGCGGGTGGGTTTCCCGGTACAGGCGGGCATGGCGGTGGTGGCCACGGGGCGGGTGGATTTTTACAACGCCCAAGGCAGCGTGCAGCTTTATGTCGACAAGCTCGAACCTGTGGGGCAGGGGGCACGCGAGTTGGCTTTGCGCGTGTTGATGGAAGAATTGCGAGAGGCCGGTTATTTTGCCCCTGAGCGTAAAAAACCATTGCCCGCGGTGCCGCGCCGCATTGCGGTGGTGACGTCGCGCAGTGCCGCGGCCTTGCAAGATGTCATCAACACCGCCCAGCAGCGGTGGGCAGGGTGCGAATTGGTGTTGGTGGATGTGCGGGTGCAGGGCGATGCGGCGGCGGGGCAAATTGCGGCGGCGATTCGAAGGCTTTCAGCCCAAGGGGCCAGCCAAGGTATTGACGCGGTGATTTTGACGCGCGGCGGTGGAAGCATCGAAGACTTGTGGGCGTTTAACGAGCGTGAGGTGGCCGACGCATTGTTTGAATGCACCTTGCCCGTGGTGGCGGCGATTGGCCATGAAACCGACACCACCGTGGCGGAACTGGTGGCCGATCGGCGTTGCGCTACCCCCACGCAGGCGGCGATGACTTTGGTGCCCGAT
>JAZGFZ010000155.1:0-7840 GCA_036480015.1 Algisphaera sp.
AAAGACCTGCTTGGGCGATAGAGTAAGTGCCGACGGGTTACAGTCGTCCAATGTGTCCTGTTCACGCCTCTACTGGAGAGGCCGAACTTATGGGACCCCGGGGACGTACCACACCGTCGTATTCCTCACTAGGAGTTTTTTAAAATGAGTGACATCGCCCCCACCAGCAGCATCGCATCCCTCGCCGCCTATGACATGGCAGATCGCACGTCGCGCAGCACCGCGGCTTCGGCCCCGGCCGCTCCATCGCGTGGTACAGATCATGTTGAGCTTTCCACCGTGGCCAAAATGTTGGGCCGCTTGTCTGAAGGCGGAAACATTCGCCAAGACTTGGTCGACCGCATTCGCGGTGAGATTGCTTCAGAGACTTATGAAACGTCTGACAAGTTGGAGGCCACTGTGACAGGTTTGGCCGACGAGTTGGGCTAAGCTTTCAGAAGATTGAAATTGCGAATTTAAAAGCCCCGTGTCGCGCTGCGACACGGGGCTTTTTGCTTTTAAACTTTATTTTAAATTAGAGCAACCCCGCCTTTTTCATCGCAGTCACAAGGGTGCGCGTGGCATGACCTCGGTGAGACACGGCATTTTTTTCGGCGGGCGTGTATTCGGCTGCGGTGCGATCGCCTTCGAGCATCACGATGGGATCGTAACCAAAGCCGTTTGCGCCGCGACCGGCTTGTGGATTTTTGGGGTCGGCGGCTTCTTCGGGTCGTAAAATGCGGCCGACAAGTTCGCCACGAACGATCAAGTGGGCGTCTTGCTCGCCGGGTTGTTGAAGCGATTGGGCCGCCGGTGTTTGGCTTAATGGTTTGGCGGGAATAACCAAGGCCATCGCACAAACGTAGCGGGCGCCACGCTCGGCGTCGGGCTTACCGGCAAGCTCTTCGAGCAAGCGGGCATTGTTGGCCGGGTCAACTTTGCTTCGTGGGCCGCGCACGCCTGAATATCGGGCGCTTTTGACCCCGGGCCGGTTATCCAGGGCATCGACTTCAATGCCGCTGTCATCGGCCAAGCAAATGAGTCCGGTTTTTTGGGCGTAATACCGGGCTTTGAGCAGGGCATTGCCTTCGAAGGTGTCTTGGTCTTCAACCGGATCGGTGATGCTGTCTTGAAGATCGCGCTGTATTTGATCGAGGGTGGTCCAGGTGACTGAGCCTGGAGCGGTGGCATCGAAGATGGCTTGAACTTCTTCGAGCTTGTGAGGATTGGTGGTGGCAAGGCAAATTTTCATGGCTTTATCTTAAGAGCAAAAAGAAAAGGCTCCTGACCCCTTTTCGGAGTTTGGGTGGGGTGGGAAGGTGGGGTGGCCTGTGTGGTGGGGCGAGGGTGCTTTAAACTGTGTGCATGCGTTCTTCTGATACCACGACGTCGTCTCCCATGGCCCCTGATTTAAAGGGGAAACGCCTGCATTTTGTGGGCATTGGGGGCAGCGGAATGTCGGGGTTGGCCCGGCTGTGTGCGGCGCGGGGGGCCTGTGTGAGTGGATCAGACCGTGGCGACAGCCCGGCGGCGGCAAAATTGCGTGAAGAAGGCTTTGTGGTGGCGGCGGAGCAAACCCAAGACACCCTTCCGGCAGAAACAGACTTGGTGGTGGTGTCGGCGGCGATTCCCATTGATCACCCCGAGCGCGCGGCGGCTCGGCAACGTGGGGTTGAGGTGATGAAGTACGCCGCATTGTTGGGCCAATTGATGATTGGGCGGTGTGGGGTGGCCGTTGCGGGAACGCATGGAAAATCAACGACGACGTCGATTTTGTGCCATGCGTTGATGGGCAGTGGACTGGACCCGAGTTTTATTTTGGGGGCTCACTGTGAACAAATTGGCGGCGGATCGCGCACGGGACAATCTGATGTTTTGATTGCTGAGGCGTGTGAGTACGACCGAAGTTTTCATCATTTTTACCCCACCCATGGGTTGATTTTGAATGTAGAGGCCGACCATTTGGACCTTTACGCCTCAATTGATGAAATTGTTGAGAGCTTTGCACACTTTGCGGCTTTGTTGCCCAAGGAGGGTTCGCTGCTTATTCAGCATGAATCACCTCATCGCATGGCGATTGCTGCGGGCTTAAAAGCCAACGTTGAAACCTTGGGTTTTGCGCCCCAAGCCGACTGGCAAATAGAACTGGATGGCGGGCATGTGACGCTGAAGGCTCGTGGCCAGCCTGTGGCCGAGTGGGACAACCCCATGCCGGGCGATCACTTTGCGTACAACGCGGCGGCGGCGGCGGTGACGGCGCATCGGCTGGGCGCCCCGTGGAATGCGGTGGCCACGCACATTGCGGGGTTTACGGGGCTGGACCGCCGGATGCAGTGGATTGGTGAAAAAGGCGGGGTGACGTTGGTGGATGATTATGGCCATCATCCCACTGAAGTGGATACGACCTTGCGGGCGCTGCGCACCCACCACGAGCCGGGTCGGTTGATTTGTGTGTTTCAACCGCACCAACATTCGCGCACGCGGCACTTGATGGAGCAATTTTTGGTGAGCTTTAGCGCCGCGGACATTGTGATTGTGCCGGAGATTTATTTTGTGCGCGACACCGAGCAAGAACGCCATGCGGTGACGGCGGGCGACTTGGTGGATCGGCTGCGACAGCGTGGCGTGAAGGCCATGCACCTGCATCCATTTTCGGCCATTGCCGAACAGTTGGAGCTGATGGTGAAGCCCGGCGATTTGGTGGTGACCATGGGGGCGGGCGATGTGTGGCAGGTGGGCCGCGATTGGTTTGCGGCGCGAGGCGGCGCATGAAGCCCGCTGCACGCGTGTTGGGTCAAAGTTGAATCAAGGGTTATGCGTTGAGCTCGCTTGCGGATTTATTTTTGCCGTGGGCGAAGACCGCGCCGTTTGCCCCCCCAAACGCAATGCAAAGACTGAGTCTTGACGGTGCATTAGCCGCCGGGTGCGTCGAGACCAAAGCGTTTGATTTTTTTGTAGAGCGTGGTGCGATCGATTTTGAGATCGCGGGCGGCGGCATTGCGGTTCCAGCCATGTGCGTCCAAGGCGGCGCGAATGATTTGACGCTCGGGCTCGAGCAGCGCGTCGGTTAAAGGCGTGGGAGTCCAGCCGTTGGCCAAGGCGGGAATACTGCCGCTTGCAAGGGTGGATGTTGGGGCGGGCAGGGTGTCGGTGGTGACGGACGTTGGAAGATCGTTGGGTGAAATGGCCGTTGCGGTGGCAAGGGTGACGGCGTGCTCAATGGCGTTGGTGAGTTCGCGCACGTTGCCTGGCCAAGCGTAAAGCAGAAGGGCTCGCATGGCGGCGGGCGTGAGGGTGCATTCGCGGCGGGCACGCCCATTGGTTTGTTTTAAAAAATGAAGGGCAAGGGCTTCGATGTTTTCGGGGCAATCGCGAAGTGGTGGAACCACGAGTTGAATTGCCGCGATGCGATCGAATAAAGGCCGGGGGAAATCGCCGTGGGCCATGCGGGAATTGAGCGGGTCGCGTGTGGTGGCGATGAACCGAACAGGGCTGGCGGATTTGTCTGATGCGGGTTGTTGTATTTTTAGGTGAGCGAGCAGCGCTTGGGTTGCGTCGGGGCAAAGGGTGTCGATGCTGCTTAGCAGCAAGGTGCCACCTTGGGCAGAGGCCCATGCTTTTCGACACGCTTGTTGAGCCGCGTTGCGGGAGGTGTCGCATGCGACGTTTAACGCCGTGGCGGTGAGGGTGACAAGCGAACCGTTGTTTTGGGCGCGGCCTGCAGCGTGCACGGCCCGGGCGACAAGGTCTTTGCCTGTGCCGGATTCGCCACAAATTAAAAGAGACGCAGGGGATGATGCGGCCGCGGTGATGTCACGGTAAAGCGGTAAAATACGGGGGTCGGTTCCCACCATGCCGCGGGGAGTGGCCGCTGTGATGGCGGCATCGAAGGGTTGGGGGGCATCGACCAACAGCGCGTGTTGGGTGGCGGCGCGTTCGATGGCGCTGCGGAGGCTGGCCTCGATCACCGGTTGCGTGAGGTAATCGGTGGCTCCGAGTTTTATGGCTTCAACGGCGGATGCGATTTTCCCAAAACCTGTGAGGACAAAAGGCACCACCCCTGGGGCAATGCTGGGAAGGCGGCGTAGCAGTTCTAGCCCGCGATCGCCGGGCAGGTTGAGATCGGTGATGAGCACTTGGGGTCGGCGTAGCAAGGGTGTTTCGAGTTTTGCCAAAGCGTCGTCAAAGGTGCTGGTGGGGGTACACGCATAGCCCCAACCGGTGAGCCGTTTGGCGAGGCTTTGGGCAACCAATGGGTCGCCATTGGCAATCAAAATGCGTGTGGGGTGGTTTGGCAAGGAGCCTCGCTTTAAGCCATCGCGTAGCGGGGTGCATGCATGGTAAACACCGCTCCGCCGCCGGTTCGATTGGTTAGTTTTAGAGAGCCGTCCAAATCGGCCGCGATTTGCCGGCATACCACCAGGCCCACCCCGGGGTTGTTGTGTTTGGTGCTTGCTCCGGGTCGTATATTCCCTTGTGCGTCCATCACGCATGGGTCAATGCCGGGGCCAGTGTCGGACACTGTGAGGGTGATTCCGGTGTTGGTGTGAGTGATGGCCACATCAACTTGCGGCGTGTGGTGATTTTCAGTGGACCGGGCTGCAGCATCAATGGCGTTGATGAGGGCGTTGGCCAAAAGGGTGTAGGTCAGACCGGCGGGCTGCGTGGCGGCGGCGGGGTCGAGTTGAATGGTCAGTTGAACCCCTGCTTTTTTGGCGTGGGGTTGGTAGACCTTTAAGAGGCGGCTGATCGTCTCTGCCAAGGTGTGAGTGTTGAATTCGATCGGGTCAGAAACCGAAGTCAAGTGCGGGCGGGGTACATCTTGGGGTGCCAGGAACAGTTGCATAGATACGCTATCGACCGCCATGGCCTTGCGATGTAGCGCGGGTGTGGTGTTTTCGCAACACCGATGAAAAAAGATGAGATCAGAGAAACACCTAGAAACTTAGGCTGCTTCTTGAATCGCTTGAGGCTCTGGGGTTGGCTTCGGGACTGAGGCGGGCGTGATTGTGGCGGTTGGAGGTTGGACGCTTCGGCTGGGCCAGCTTGCGGCAGTCCAAACATCGGCGGCGGTTTGATCGGGATAAAGGGTGACTTGGGTGGCTCGTAAACCTATTGCCAGAGCTTTTCCCATTGCCCGATTAACCAAGTCGTGCGCAAGTGTTGGGGTGTCGTCGGAGGTGTCTGTGGGGTTGGCGCGAACGTGAATTTCGCTTCGGGCGTCATCGACGCGCTGATGAATGGCGACGCCCAGAAGCTCACCTGCGGGGTTGAACGCGCCGACACTCAGGCCGCGTTCTATCCCTTCGCGAACAAGTTCAACACCCAGAAGCGTGAGGGCTTGGGCGAGTTCGTCGGGGCGAATTTCACGGATGTCGTGGCTCATGCCCGCGCTATCGGGCGAGTTGGGCGACGAGTTGGGGGGTGTGACGCGGTGGGGGCATAAAAAATCCCGCTTGTGCGGGATGTGTGAGGCACGCAGGCGGCGCGTGACGTTATTGGGCGTTGCTCTCGGCCTGCTCTGCCGTGACAGGGGTGATTTGCAGTTGTGCGGGATCCATGCCAATGGGAGCCGCTTGCAACAGGTCAGACCATCGGTCGGCTATTTTGATGATTTTGTCCCATTTTTTGGCGGCCAAGGCGCCGGTGAATCCCGAGGGTTCGCGCTCTGACGACTTGAAGCGTTCGCGAAGAAATGCCAATGCGGTTTGGGTGACCCGAAGGGTGGCGACGTTGGATGCGGGGTCGTTTACGCTTTCGGCGGCAAGTTGTTGGGCGGCAAGTCGCATGTAACGCACCGAGGCACGGGCCAGCGCTTTGCATTGCGATGGGGTGCCTGCCCCAGAAAAGAATTTGGTGTAGGTGTCTTGAAGGGCCTGAGCTTCGGGAGAAAACCCAACGGCGGGGTGTTCCACATGCCATGACAGTCGGGTGTTGAGGGTTGCGAGCAGTGTGTCAAAGGCGCTGGCATCAACCAAAACTTTAAAGAGAGGCGAGGCCACGTGGCTGCTTTCTTCCACGGCCAATTGTTGACCCACTGTGCCGAGTATTTGATTGAGCGGTTCGTCTTGAATGAGGTCTTGCGCGATGAGTCGTGTGAGCGCAATGGCTGCGAGGTAGCGAACACCCGCGTTTTTATCTTGAATGCCTGTGGTGATCGGCTCTAGGGCCGCGTCGTTTGGGAGCCGCCCACAAATGAGCATGGCGTTGACCCGAACTTGCAACGTGGGAGATTCCATCGCGGGCTTAAGCTCATGGGCCACCGCTTGGCAATACTGCCGAATGAATGACTCAGACACCCCTGCCGTTTGAAACGGCTTCATGATGCCGTCGCGGCCTTGCTGGATCGCAGGCTCTTCGCCTGCAAGCATGCGATTTACATGAGACTGAAGATATTGGGAGACCGCTGTTTTTTGGTCGTCACCCCACGTGTCGTTGGCGGCGATGAGCGCAAGGTCAAGCGGGGCTGTGGCGGCAGCGGGTTGGGCTTGCGCGCAAACGCTCAAGGCCAGCATGCTCAGGGCCACGCAACATCCCACGATGGCACGGGTTGGTGAATAAAGGCGGATCGGCATCATCAAAGCAAGGGCTCCGGGGCCTGTTGAAAGGGTTGGATCGGGCGGGGCCCGCCACCGAACCGCGAAACGTAACACCATGTCGAAATAGTGTCAATGGAAATGAACCGCCCCGCTGTTTGACCGGCATGAGGCGTGTGTTTTGTCCACATGAGCATTCCGATAAGCCTGTCGCGGCGTCAAGCCTAAGAATTGGGGTAACGCATTGAGTTTGCTTGCGGATCCATCCCGCTGCGGGCGGAGGCCGCGCCGTTTGGCCAACTGTTTTCTTAAGAGCGTGTGTGAGAAGTCTGTCGTCGGCTCGAGCCCGGTTCGCTGGACGGGCGAAGCCAAGCAGGGTTCTCATACGTGTTTTAAGACTCTCGGCCCTAGAACGACGGCTTGACGATGCAATTAGGGGGTGGAAATTTCCAGTTCTTTCACTTTTTTGTTGAGGGTGTTGCGGTTGATCCCCAAAAAATCGGCGGCTCGGAGTTTGACGCCGGCATTGTGGTGCAGGGCTTCGCTGATCAATTGACGCTCTACTTCACCAATGACCATGGAATAAATATCACCTTCGTAGGCCTGCAGTTGTTGCACGGCATGTTTGGCCAAACGCGTTGCCAGTGTGCTCACGGAGGTGTCGTCGGAATCACCACGGGTTTGCTGGGCAAACATGCGAATTTGAAGCGGTAAAAGCTCTTCGGCGAATTCTTCGCTGGTGGAGAGCACCACGGCCCGCTCCACGGCGTTTTCGAGTTCGCGCACATTGCCTGGCCAAGGGTAGCGCAGCAAGGTGTTGAGTACATCGCGACTGATTTTGCTGACGTTGCGTTGGTTTTCACGGTTGTAGCGATCTAAAAAGTGATCAATCAATCGTGGAATGTCTTCGCGGCGTGTGCGTAGGGGTGGCAGATGGATGGTGACCACATTGAGGCGGTAGTAGAGGTCTTCGCGAAAAGAGCCTTTTTTCACTTCTTCTTCAAGATGAAGGTTGGTGGCGGCGATGACACGCACGTCGGTTTTGACGGTGTGGTGGTCGCCCACGCGTTCAAACTCGCGTTCTTGAAGCACACGCAGTAATTTGACCTGAAGTTGTGGATCGAGCGTGCCCACTTCGTCTAAAAAGATTGTGCCGCCATCGGCGGCTTCAAAGCGGCCTATTTTGTCTTTAATGGCTCCGGTGAATGAGCCTTTAACGTGGCCAAACAGCTCGCTTTCGAGAAGTTGCGGGGCCAGTGCTCCGCAGTTGATGCGGATCATGGTTTTGTCGCGGCGCGGACTGTTGTAATGAATGGCCTTGGCGA
>JAZGFZ010000156.1:0-9883 GCA_036480015.1 Algisphaera sp.
ACGCCAAGACGCCAAGAAAGGCAGGGTGGCAGGCCATTTGCCTTCTTGCCTGACGGTCTTTTTACGCAGTCTGTTGACGCCCGTACACCTGAGGCTTTCGATCTCCCTAAAATAAACCGATGGAACAGTCTTCTTTATCTGACGGCAACGCGACATCGCCCACGGCGGATACCTCGGTGATGGCCCTCTTTGGTGTGAACTTTTTGGTTTCGCGGCCACATCGTTTTGGGCTGGTGTTTTGGGGGGCTGCTGAGGCCGAGCCGCAGGTGGCAAAGGACTATTTGCATGAGGTGTTGTTGGCGGAGGCAAACCGCGAGGCTTTTTTTGATTTGATTGAGAAGGAGGGGTTGGTGGTTTGCAAAAACATTCAGGCCGAGGCGTCGAGCTATCGTCGGGTGAAGGGTAAGTCGAGTGCGGGGCGATTGAGTCAGGCGGAGTACTACCATCACGACGGGTGCAGCGGCCCTGCGAAGCCGCGTATTGATGAAATTCGGTTGCCGCACACGGCGCTGGATCGCAGTGTGGCCACGGCGGTGGCGCCATTTGAAGATGTGGTGCGAGCGCAGTTTGAGGCGTTGCCTGAACGGCTGCTTGCGGATTCGTCGATTGTGGAAGGCCGCGTGTTGTTTGCAGAAGGGGGCGATCGGCCCCCGGTTGAATTGTGGGATCAGATTCAGGGTCGAACGACACGGTTGGTGCGACGCGAGTTGGATGCGGAATCGGCGCGGGCGTATTTTCGCGAAGTGGATCGTTTGGCCGGGGCGTATGATTTGCCGTGGGAGGCGGGGGAGAGCCGGTTGATGCTGAATGATCACCCCGATTTAACTCAAACGATGCAGCATCGACGGGCGTATCAAAAGCCAAGGGTGATGAATGAGGCGAACGGAAGTTTGGTGAAGCGATGGACGGCAGAGGAACTTGCTTGAACGTGAGGCCTGAGCCGGTAGAGTGTGCCCATGTCGAATGAAAAAATAGCATTGTGGAAAGAGTTGCCCGACGCGGCAACGCTTACGCTTTATCCCACGTCTTCAAAAAAATCGCGAGGTGGGGTTTTGGTGTGTCCGGGCGGTGGGTATTGGGGACTTGCCGATCATGAGGGCGATCCCATTGCCCAAGGGCTGGCGGCAGAAGGGTTTGACGCGGCGGTGTTGCATTATCGTTTGGCGCCGACGCATCGGCATCCGCAAATGCTTCATGATGCGCAGCGTGGCATGCGGTTGATGCGGCGGCATGCTGCGATTCGGGCTAAAAAAACAGCGGTGTTGGGTTTTTCGGCCGGTGGGCACTTGGCCTCAACACTGGCGGTGCATGGCGGGCAGTTTGGATGCGAGCAAGACGACCTTGCTACAGAGGTTGAGGCGCGGCCTGATGCGGCGGTGTTGTGTTATCCGGTGATTGATTTGGCGGGAGAATCGGCTCACGTGGGTTCGCGTACGGCACTGTTGGGGCCCGAGGCCGACCCGGAAGAGGTGGCGTGTTTAAGCAATCACAATCATGTGAATGAAAATACGCCGCCGACATTTTTGTGGCATACGGCGGACGATGATGTGGTTCCGCTTGAAAACAGCTTGATGTTTGCACGTGCTTGCCGCCAAGCGCAGGTGCCTGTGGAACTGCATGTTTATGAAAGCGGTGAGCATGGGCTGGGGTTGGCTTGCGATCGCTCGGATGTACGCCAATGGTTTGCGGCGTGCGTGGCGTTTTTGGGGCGCCACTTGGATGATGCGTCGTAAATGAAAGCAACGTTCATGTCTTACAGGTCAAGGCAAGACACGAAGAGTGGCAGGGGCCGCAACGAAAAATCACAGAAGGCTTGCTTTTTTATGTTTTAGTGCCGCACGCCGTTGAC
Organism: Algisphaera sp.; assembly: GCA_036480015.1. Taxonomy (GTDB): domain Bacteria; phylum Planctomycetota; class Phycisphaerae; order Phycisphaerales; family Phycisphaeraceae; genus Algisphaera. The sequence goes on from JAZGFZ010000156.1 coordinate 1,850, forward strand.
GATCACGCCGCTTCCGGGGGTGATGCTTACGGTGCCGTTGAGGGCGAGGGTGAAGGGGCAGGTGGCGCATTGAATGCGGCGCTGGGTGGGTTCGGTTTGATCTAGGCGTGGGTCGTTTTCGCCTGAAGCGAGTGTGGGTTGGTCGTTGGCGTCGAGGCGTTTTTTAAGAAGATCGAGAATGAGGTCGTCGGCGCCCAGGGGTTCGGCGATTTGGTATTGCGTGTGGGGGTGATGGGCTGCGGCTTGGGCGGTGAGGCTGGGAATGTCGCGGGTCCAGTGCTTTCCTTTGGCAAGAAAGAACGGGAGTACGACGATGTGGGTGGCGCCGCGGGCGACGCATGCGCTGTAGGCCGCGGCAATGTCGGGCATGGCGAGTTCCATGTGGGCGGGCTCGACGATTGCGCTTTCAGGAAAGCGGGCCGCGAAAAGGCGGGCGATTTCTTTGAGGGAGTCATTGCTTTGGGTGCGGCGGCTTCCGTGGTCGCAAATGATGACGCCAGATGTGGCAGTGGGCGGGTTCATGGTGAGCATCCGTGTGTGCAGAGGGTGTGACACACAGCATAGGATGTTCACAAACAAACCCGTTCGAGCTCAAGGGCTCGAACGGGTTTGTTTTGAATGTGTGAAATGGGCGACGCTTTTTTACAGCTTGAAGTGGCCCAAAAAGCTTGAGAGAATTTGAGATTCACTTGAAAGGTCGTTGGCGACGTTGGAGGTGCTTTTGGCCGCGTCGTTGGTGCGCCGGGCCGAGGTGGCCACCGCATCGATATCGCCACTGATGGAGGCGGTGACGGTGGATTGCTCATCGGCAGCGGCGGCGATGGAGGTGACCATGGTGTGGACACCGCCCGAGGCTTCAACGATGCGTTGCAGATAATCGCCTGAGGCCTTGGCTTCGGCAACGCCAAGGTGTACTTGCTCGGCACCTTCGGACATGCGATTGACTGCTTCGGTGGCATCTTTTTGGATGCCAGAGATGGATTCGCTGATTTCTTGGGTGGCGATGGTGGTGCGTTCGGCCAATTTGCGTACTTCGTCGGCGACCACCGCAAATCCGCGGCCGTGTTCACCGGCCCGGGCGGCTTCGATGGCGGCATTAAGGGCGAGAAGGTTGGTTTGGTCGGCAATGTCGTTAATCACATTGATGACATTGCCAATTTGATGGGCGCGTTCACCCAATGTTTTCGTGGTGTCGGCACCCAGGCTGACAACATCGTCAATTTTTTGAATGCGTTGAATGAGGCTGTCAACATCGTCGCGTCCCGATTGGGCTTGCGTGCCTGATTCGGCGGCAGATGAAGTGGCTCCTGCAGATTGTCGAGCAACGGAGGCCGCTGTGGCAGATAGTTCTTCGACGGTGGCGGCCACTTGGGTCATGCGGTCGGCTTGGTTGTCCATTTCGGTGGACGTTTGATCGCTTAGGCTGGTGAGCTCGGTGGCCAAGGTGTGAACCCGGTTGCCTGCGCCGCTCACTTTGGTCATGAGTTCTTGCATTTTTTCGGCAAACAAGTCGAAGCCATTGGCCAGTTGGCCCAGCTCGTCGTTGCGTTTGAGTGCAACGCGTTGGGTGAGGTCGCCGGCGGCGATGTCTTGCACGCGGGCAAGAATTTTTTCCACAGGAGAAAACAGACGTTTGGCGACGACAAAGGCCAAGAGGATGACCAGTAGGGTGGTTAAAAAGATGACGCCTGAGGCGAGCAAAAAGGTGTGGTGGACCGAGGCCAGCACGGAGCTCTTTGAAAAGTGCATGCCCATGACCCAAGGGTAATCGGAATTGTGGACATAAACGCCAAATGAAGGTGTTCCATCGGCGTCGATGATGAGGCCTGCGGCGTGGCCGTTGGTTACAGCGTTGTGAAAAAGATCGTTGGTTTGAGCGGGGCCCATGTCTTCGTGGCTGTGAACAATGGGGCGGCCGTCCATGGCGAGCAAGAAGACCTTGCCTTCATCAAGATTTTCACCGTCGCCCAATTGGGCGAGTTGGTGGGCGATGGTGACTTCGGCCACCACGGCACCAATGACATCGCCTTTGGACGACCGAATGGGTTGCATGATGAGTTGGTGATAGTGGTTTTTTTCTTCAAAACCAAAGAAGTCGGTGATGACTGGCGTGCCTGCGAGAGCGTCTTTGAGTGCGTGGTGCTCGACGTGTTGGTCGACGTGTGAGCCCGTGCTGTTGCCGTGGGGTGGGCTGATGATCACGCGTGATTCAGTGTCGACCACGAAAATGTGGTGAAGGCGACCCCAGTTGGCTTCTTGGAAGGCATGGATGGATTGGCCTGCGTTTTTGTCGTGGGTGCCGTTTTGAATGGCAAGAATGTCGTCGGCCAGTTTGGGGGTGTTGGCCAATCCGGCGATGCCCGCCTGGGCGGTGGTGAGTTCGATGACCATGGCATGCTGTTTGAGTTCGGCGATGCTGTCGAGTTGTTCAAGGGCAGCGTGGGTTTGTTGAGCTCGCATTTCCCAGAGCATCCAGCCAGACACGCCAAGAAGCGGTAGAACGGCGCAGAGAACGACGGTGAGAATGGTTCGGGTTTTCAGTGTCATGGCGAATGCTCCTTGATCGGGGCCAAAAAAGTTGGCCTTGGATTGTGAGATCGGCCAACGGTGTGATGGTCTAAAGAAGGGGTTGTTGTTATTAGGATTGGAGGCGTCCGAGTTGAGGGGATGTTATCGGAGGCGCAGGCTTTTCTGATGGCGAAAGAGTCGTTTAGGGTTAAATAGAAGTGAAATGAAAGAGCGTGGTGATGACGGTGAATCCAATGCGGGCAAAAAAAACGTACACGAGAAGCCAGAGGACTTTTCGTGGACGTTCTAATCTCGAAGAAAGAGAGATGTTTTAGAAGGCTGATCGACGGCGAGAAAGAAGTGCGAGGCCGCTTAAAATGGAGATGCCAAGAATTGAGGGTTCAGGGACCACGGTGACATTAAGTTGTGGCGCGAGTCCGGTGAGGGTGTTGGCAGAATCGAACCGCACGTCGGTGCCACCTGTTTGCGGATCGAGACGTAGGGCGATGTAGGGTGCGGCGGGGTTGGCGACGATGTCGGCGTAGCGGGCTTGCAAAAAGCTGGTGATGTCAACGGTGAATGTTTCGGTGGGCGGATTGGGGGCGACGTTGGCTGCAAACGCACTGGCGAGAAGCATGCTTGGGGCGTTGTAGGCAGCAAGGGCGGCAGGGTTATCGTTGCTGAGCAGGGTGGCGCGAGAAGTGCTGAACCCATGTAGTTGAACAGAGCTGCCGGGGTAGATTGAAAAGTTGCGTGTCATGCTGAGTGTGGCAGACGTGATTTGATCGCCTGCGGCAAGCAAGGGCGTGAGGTCGAATTCTTCAATCACGCGGTATTGCGAGTCGCCGTCATTCCAAACGTCGGCGGTGGTGGCGCTAAAACTTTGGGTGGTGATGTTGAGGTGATCAGGCGAGAAGGGGTCGGTGTCTTGTCGTAATTCAAAGTCGCTCAGGTCGGAAGAGAGCGTGACGTTGGTGCTGTAGGCGGTGGGCGCGATGGAGGCGATGAGCAATAGGAGCAGTCGGGTGGCGTGATTCATGGTGTTCTCGGTGTGGGTTGAAAGAAAAGGCAAGTATTCACCCTATACCGATGAGGTTTTTAAGAAAGGAGAATTTACAGAGGACTTTCCCTGTTAAGAGACGATCGCGGGTATGGTTGAGATGAAGGTGTTTTATTTTTCAGACAACGCATGGAGTGCGGCATGACGGCTGATGTTTCGGTTGATTTTGACGCAGAGCGATTGGGCTGGCGGTCTTTTTTTGAAGATCAGTTAACAGACGACGAGCGGGCTGCAGATTGGCATGCGGCGAGGGTGTGTCGTGGGCAAGCACGGCGGTGTCATGTGTGGAGTGCTCGTGGTACGCACCCGTTGGCGGTGGCGCTGTTTGGCGAGGCGGGTTTGCCTGCGGTGGGGGATTGGGTGTTGTTGGATCCAACGCAAACTCAGCGGCCGCGACGGTTGGAGCGTTTTAGCGCGCTGACACGTCAGGCTCCAGGATCACGTTTTGCGGATCAAGTGTTGGCTGCGAATGTGGACACGCTTTTGATTGTGACCGCCTGCAACGAAGATTTTAGTGCCGAGCGAATAGAACGCTATTTGGTTCTTGCTGCGGGTGCGGGGGTGACGCCGGTGGTCGTTTTGACCAAGGCGGATTTGACCGACAACGCGTCAAGCTATGTGGAGGCGACACAGGCGCTGAGTGATAATCTGCGTGTGGAATGTTTGGATGTGCGTGATGTAGAAAAGTTGAAAGTCATCGAAGATTTGTGTGGGCCAGGGCAGACGGTGGCAGCGCTGGGGTCGTCGGGTGTGGGGAAATCAACATTGGTCAATGGTATTTCAGATGCCGACCAGCGCATTGGTGCGGTGCGGGGCGATGACAACAAGGGCAAGCACACCACGACCTCGCGGTCGCTGCACCGGTTGCAAGCGGGCGGGGTGATTGTGGATTTGCCGGGCATTCGAGAGTTGCAGTTGGCGGAATGTGCTGGCGGCATTGAAGAGGCCTTTGCCCAAGTGACGGCGGTGGCCCAAGGGTGTCGGTTTCGCAATTGTGGTCACGATGGCGAGCCAGGGTGCGCGGTGGCCCAAGCCTTGGAGGCGGGCACGTTGGAGTCGCGGCAATGGGAGAGCTATCGAAAATTGCAAACAGAACAAGCTGTTTATGCCAAACAAAAAGCCGAGCAGGTGAAACGACAAAACCGCCGTCGGCGGTGAGTGTGTGTGCATGGAAAACTTGCTGTTGGGCCATGCATGGTGGAACTCATGCGATTGTCTTTTTTGCCCTGTTTTTTATGCGGCTCGGTTTATCGGGGATTGGTCTAGGCCGTAGGCCGAAGCCGGTTGGGGGCGACTGTAATGAAAGCCTTGTGCGTAGTCGCATCCCCAGCGAATGACCGAGTTGGCTTGGGCGATGTCTTCAACGCCCTCGATGACCACGGCGGCTTCAAGGTGGTGGGCTAAATCGGTGATGGTTTTAACAATCGCGGCGTGACGTGGGTCGGTCTCGACGGCTCGCATGAAGGATTGGTCGATTTTAAGCACGTCGATGGGGAATTTGTGGAGTGTGCTGAGCGAGGAGTAGCCGGTGCCAAAGTCGTCGAGGTAGATTTGAATACCAAGGTGACGAACGGCGTGAAGGATGCGCTGGATATCGACGGTTTGATCCATCACCGTGGATTCGGTGAGTTCGATGCGCAGTTCGTTGGGCTGAATGTCGAATTCAGCAAGAAGGTCGGCCAATTTGTCGACAAAATCACGTTGTAGAAATTGACGAAGGGCGACGTTGACACTCACCGCCTTGGGGATGTTGGGTGAGGCATTGCGGCGCCACGCGATGAGTTGCTGACAAGCTATTCGAAGCACGGCATCGCCCAAGGGGACGATGAGCCCTGATTGTTCGGCAACGGGGATGAATGTTGCAGGAGAGACAGGGCCGTGGCCGGGGCGGTCCCAGCGGGCAAGGGCTTCGGCAGCGACCATGTTGCCTGAGTGCAAATCAATGATGGGTTGATAAACCACGTTGATGGCGTGTGTGTCGATGGCGGTTTGAAGATCGGACAGCAGGTTGATGCGTTCGTGATGCTTGGCGTGCATTTCATCATCGAACACAGCGCGGTTGTTTTTGCCGTTTTCTTTGGCGCGGTACATGGCCAAATCGGCGTGGCACAGGACGTCGTCGTGGTGGGTGCAATGGTGGTCGCAAGCCGCCACACCAATGCTGATTTGAATTTGCAGATCGAGGCCATTGATACGGTTGGGGCCTGAGACGGTGGTCAGTAGGCGGTCGGCCACGGCAGCGGCGTCGTCGGGGTGGCTGAGCCCATCGAGGAGGACAACGAATTCATCGCCGCCTAGGCGGGCGGCAATGTTTCCTGCCGTTTTGGCCACGCTGTCAGAAGGGCGAAGGCTGTCTTGAAGTCGCTTTCCCACGGTGGACAGCAGGCGATCGCCTGCTGTGTGTCCCAGCGTGTCGTTGACGACTTTGAAGTTGTCTAAATCGATGTAAAGGACCGCAAAGTGGTAGTCCGGATTGCACTGGGCGGTTTCAAAGCAGCGGGCTAGGTGTTGGTCGAAAGCCTCGCGGTTGTAAAGGCCAGTGAGAGTGTCGTGGCTGGCTTGATAACGTAGGCGGGCTTCGGCCTCGCCGCGACGCTTGATTTGGTTTTTAAGTTCGCGGTTGGTGGCTTCAAGGTGAACCACATGGAGTCTCGCTTGGTTGCGAAGGTCATGTTTTTCAACGAGTGCGGCGGTGAGTTGACGGGCCTCGGCAGGGTCAAAGGGCTTTTTGAGAAGCACCAATTGGTCGGGGCGGCCGAGACGTTGCATGACCTCGCTTAAATCGTCATCGGAATAGGCGGTGCAGCACACGATGTGAAGGTCGGGGTCGGTTTCCCAGAGGCGGCGAATGGTTTCTTCGCCGTTGATGCCAGGGGGCATGCGCATGTCCACAAAGGCCAAGTCGTATCGTGTGCCAGTGTCTGCCAGTGTGTTAACCCAATCGATGGCTTCTTCACCTTGGAAGGCAAAATCCAAGCGGGGGGCGGGGTCTTGTGGGCAGGAGGTGTTTTGGCTTGCGGATGAGGCGTTGTCACCAAAGAGAATCGCTTCGTCGGCTTCTAAATCGAGGTTGCGGGTGCGGGCGGCGAATACTTCGCGAAAAGCATGGTGGACGCTGGCTTGGTCATCGACGATGAGCAAACGCGGCACAGCGTGCCCGGCATCGTTGTGGGAAGTGTTGGGTTTAGGCTCGGAGGGTTGAGGTAGGGTCAAGCGGCAACTCCACTCTGGGTGGTAGAAGAGAGGTGTTCGTTCCACGGTAGGGTGAGGCGGAATGTGGCGCCATGGCCCAAGCCTTCGCTGTGGGCGGTGAGTGAACCACCCATTTCAACGGCGGAAATGGCGCAGTAGTGAAGCCCGAGGCCTTGGCCTTTTTTGCCATCTTCACCTTGTTTAGGTGTTTTGGTGGTGAACCCGCTGGAGAAAATGCGTTCAAGAAACTCAGGAGCAATGCCGGCCCCCGTGTCGATCACTTCGAAGATCAAATGCTCGCCTTGGTGCGAGGCGTTGAGTTGGACATGCGGAGTGAAAGACGTTGGGCCCACTTCGACGATGGCGTCATGGGCATTGGTGAGTAGATTGACAAGCACTTGCCCCAGCTTGCTGCGATCGAGCACCAGTGTGGGTAGGTCGGTGGATGCTGATGCGTTGAAGGTAATGTCCGCAGATTCAAACGTGGGTTGGGTACTGGCGGTGATGTGCTCGATGAGGTGGTCGATATTGACCGGTTCGTCGACCGTTGTGGAATGAGCGAGTGTTTGTTGCGAGGCCACAAGTTCTTGCATGTGTCGCACGCATTCGCCGAGCGAGCTGACGCGTTCTTGTAGGCTGTCTTGGTCTTTTTGCATTTGGCCTGAAAGATTTTCCAGGTAGCCGGGAAGTCGTTGGCCGCGGGGGTCGGCGGCGAGAAAATGACTTAAGTCGTGGGCGTGGTCGTGAAGAAGTTGAGCCGTTTGGGCCAAACGATCGGTTCGGGTTTCTTTGACTTGATCGTGGATGGAAACGGTGAGCACTTTGACGCTGGTGAGGATGTTTCCAACATTGTGAAGCACGCCGCTGGCGGCTTCGGCTCGGCCTGCGTGGCGGGCGTGATCTGCCAATTGGGCGCGGGAGTGATCGAGTTGGTCGATCATGTTGTCGAAGGCTCGCGAGAGGGTGCCGATTTCATCGCCGCGTGTTGATTGAAGTCGAACAGAGAGGTCGTTGTTTTGAGCCACACGGGCGGCGTGGTCGGTGAGGCGTGAGATGGGGCTGACGATGGCGCGTCGCAGTGCAATGGCCAAAAAGAGCATGACGACTGCTGCGGCGAGGGCTTGGGCGTTTCGGGCGTGGCTTAGCGCGGCGGCACCACGGGCGGTGATTTCTCGATTGACTTTCACTTTTAAAACCAAGCCGGCCTGGTTGTTGAGTTGGGGGCGGGCGGTCCAGACGTGAAGGGTTTGGTCATCGATGATTTCGATGGGAGG
>JAZGFZ010000157.1:0-8616 GCA_036480015.1 Algisphaera sp.
CGGACAAAACCCGCCTTTCCTTTGCGCCCTTTGCGCCTTTGCGTGAGATAATGTCTTAAAAAGCATTTAAACAAGAGGAATCCGTGAATCGTTACACCAACGCAAACACCTTTTTAAACCTGCGAACTGAGGTTGCCCATCCCCAACGGGCGCGGGAGAACATACCCCTCCCCACCCCAGGAGCCCCACCTCATGCCAGTACCCTACGACAAAGACTTCAGACTCTCGGCCATCCAGATGGTTCAGCAGCACGGACGATCCATACCCGATGCCGCCAAAAACTTAGGAATCAGTACGAGTTGCCTTCGCGGATGGATTAAGCAGAGCGATGCCGCCGGATCACCCGCTGAACTCGACACCCAAGCCGAGTTACAGAGACTCCGCGCCGAGAACGCGCGGCTGAGAGTTGAACGCGAGATCTTAAAAAAAGCGGCCACCTTCTTCGCGAAGGAGCAGCCATGAAGTTCGCCTTCATTCAGCAGCATGCCAACTCCTTCGCGGACTGGACGGTCACCACCATCTGTCGGGTCGTCGAGGCTTCCCGCAATGGCTACTACGACTGGCTGAAGGCCAGATCGCGGCCACTGAGCCCCCGGCGTCTGCGCGTCGCCACGCTGAGCAGGGCAGTTGAATCGATCTTCAAGCAGTTCAAATCGAAGTATGGCGCCCCCCGCGTACACAAGGAACTGATCGCCCGCGGCGAGTCCTGCGACCGCAAGACCGTTGCACGGCTCATGCAGCGTATGAGCCTGGTGGGCAAAGGGAAAAAGAAGTTTCGCATTCGCACGACCGACAGCAACCACGAGCACCCGATTGCTCCGGATCTGGTCCAGCGCGACTTCACCGCAGCGGCGCCAAACCAAGTCTGGGTAACGGACCTGACCTACATCGCGACCCAACAAGGCTGGCTCTACTGCGTGGTCATCCTAGACCTATTCAGCCGCCGGATCGTGGCCCACGCGGAAGCCGATCATATGCGAGCCGATCTGGTCATCGAAGCGTTGACCAAGGCGATTCGCCAGAGAAAACCGGCGCCCGGTCTGGTCCTACACAGTGACCGCGGCGTACAGTTCGCCAGCGATGCCGTTCGCGACGTGTGTCGTGCAGCCGGGATCCGCCGGTCGATGAGCGGCAAAGGCGACTGCTACGACAACGCTGTGGCCGAAAGCTTCTTCAGCCGGATGAAGACCGAGGAGCTGAACGATCATTTTCCGGAAAGCCACTCCGACGCGAAGCTGATCATCTTCGAGTTCATCGAAGGCTTCTACAATACGATCCGACGGCACTCATTCTTGGACTACGTCAGTCCGGACCACTACGAAAGCCTGCACAAGGCTAAGCTGGCGAGCTAAAACGCAAAGGCCCGCGCCCGTTGGGGGTGGGTAACCTCACAAAGGCGTTTGGGTGAATCGGGGGCTGAGCGAAAAGATTAAGAAACCGTCAGGTTTATTCCCTGTCTTTCTTGGCGTCTCCGCGTCTTGGCGTAAAGCTTCTTCGCGATACATCCTCGAACAAAAACCGTGAACTGTTACTTGTTTTTACGTTGCCCCTTCTTCTCACTCTTTCAGATGATCGACATGGGCCCACGGGAGCTCGCCGCCGAGTTGGTCTTTCTTTTCTTTAAGTCGGCGCAGCACCACATCAGGCAACAGGCTGCTTAAGCGGTCGATTTGGCCGCCTGAGGCGATTTGTTTGATGAGGGTGGAGCTGGTGAAGGCGTTGCTTTCGCCAGTCATCACAAAAACAGTTTCGATGTCAGCGATCGCACGGTTGGTGAGGGCCAGTTGAAACTCGAAGTTCAGGTCGGTGACATTGCGAATGCCACGAAGAATGGCCGTGGCATTGAGCTCGCGGGCAAAATCGACGGTGAGACCATCGTAGGTGCGCACTTCGACATTGGGCCCGCACTCGGTGTCGATGATTTCGCGAATCATCGATTGGCGCTCTTGAACATTGAAAATTTCTTTTTTGGCGGGATTGAGCCCAATGGCCACCACCAAGCGGTCAAACAGATATTGGCCACGCCGGATCACATCGAGGTGTCCGTTGGTGAGAGGGTCAAAGGTGCCGGGGAACAAGGCGATCTTGGGGCTGTCGGTGCTCATGGCCAAAAGGATAGCCGTTTACGGTTTTTTTAGAAGGGTGTGGGTTTTGGGGGTGGGGTGGATTTACGCCAAGACGCCAAGGCGCCAAGGAAGACAAGGAAGCCAACAAGAACACTTTTGCTCTTTGGCATGCGTGCGATATTCAGTGCCAGGTGGAGAGGCTCTTTTTGAAGTGACACGTAAGACAATCGCGACGCCTTACAACCTTTTCTTCAGGCAAAGGGGTTTGGGTGAATCGGGGGCTGAGCGAAAAGACTAAGAAGCCGTCAGGTTTTATCTCCTGCCTTTCTTGGCGTCTTGGCGTCTCCGCGTCTTGGCGTAAAGCTTCTTCGCGATACATCCTCGAACAAAAACCGTGAACTGTTACGGGATAGGAAGGGTTCAAAACCTGTGAACGACGGCCTTTTTGTGTATGCCAATGCGAATGGCGATTTATTGGGCCGTTTTGACTTGCGGCATTGAGGCGGTCAAAGCGTCGTCGAGTTTTGCGAGTAAGTCGTTTTGAAGACGTTTGATTTTGAGGTTGCTTAAGGGCGGGTGAAAGCCGTTGAAGAGAAAACTAAAGGCGTAGGCGCGGCCGTTGGGGGCCACGAGGTAGCCGGTGAGGGTGGAGGCGTAATTGGCTGAGGCGCCCAAGTAGCCTGACTTGGCGTACACCTTGGCGTTGAGGTCGCGTAGTGCGTCGCGGTGACGACGCAGGGTGCCGGATTCACCGCCGCGAGCCAAAGAGGCGGCGAAAAGGGGGCCGAGGGTGGGGTCGGCGTGTAGTTCGGTGAGCAGTTCAACAAACACCCGAGCGGTGACGCGGTTGTGGCGCGACATGCCAGAGCCGTCGGCGACGGCCACGCCTGCGAGGCCTGTGCGCTTGCTGATGCGGTCGCGCAAAAACAGACGAACGGCGGCGGCGCCGTCGGTGAAACTTCCGGGTTCACCGGTCAGGTGATGGCCCATGCGTTTGAACAGGGCTTCGGCAAACATGTTTTGTGAATCTTGATTGGTGCGATCGATGACGCCTGCGAGGGTGGTTTGCAGGGTGTGCAAAGGTTGCACGGGTTTGCCGGGGTGATAGTCATTGGCAACGCGCGCTACATGGTCGACTTTGACGCCCACGCGACTGAGTTCGTATTGCAAATATTGGCCGAAAAACATCGGTGGGTCGTGAACGGTGACGCGATAGGGGGCCGAGGGTTTTCGTCGTACGCTGCCGTTAAAGGAAAATTTGTTGGTGCCCGGTCGGCGGCGAATGCCAAACACATCGGAGTCGCCGGTTTTGGCACGGTTTGACGTTTGGAGTTGGGGGAACTTGGGATAAACGGCAATGGAAGGGGTGGCGCCTTTTTGGGCTCCGGGGGTGGGCAACACCGACATGACGTTTTCATGAAAGTTAAGCCCAGAAACTTGGGCGCAGTAGTAGAGGTGAAATTGGTTTTTGGGCCAGTCGGGGTGGGTCCATTCGTGATCGAGTACGCGATCATCGATGAGCAGTTGGTCGTAGTGGGTGTGGCCGGTGTCGACCACAGCTTGGGTCCAAAGGGCGATGAGTTCTCGAACGTCTCGCCCCGAGGCGGCAAGTAGGGTGGGATCGCCAAAGGCGGGGTCGCCGTCGCCAATCACACGCAGTGAGACACCCGTTAGGTCGTCGGAAGCGGTGTCCTCTGTGGCGTCTGCCGCATTTTCAGCCGTTGGCGTGGGAACCTCTTCGAGTCGGGTGCGAAAACGAAAGTGGGGGCCCAGTCGATCTAACGCCGCAGCGGTGGTGAGCAGCTTCATGTTCGATGCGGGCACGCGCGGGGCGTCGGGGTTGATTTCGACCACGCTGACGCCGGTGGTGAGGTCGCGCACCATGACCGAAACTTGGGTGCTGCCTAAGTTGGCCGCTTGAATGGCAGAATCGCAGTTGGCTTGGGCGCCCGCGTGCGCGCGGGATGAGGCTGCGGTGAGCGCAAGTGCGAGGGCCAAAGGGGCCAAAAGGTTCAGGAGGCTCGAAAGGCCTAAAGAAGAAAAGTCGCGGCGTTGGAGACGGTTCATATAAACGGATCGGGCAGAAGGTGATGGGTAGAGCAAAAGAAGCGTAGCGGGTCTTGAGCGCGGACTTGGTTTTGAATCACGTTCACCGAAAAGTGTGCTTTTTGATTTGTTTTGACCCGTTGGAACTTGGTTGCGGGGTGGGGGGCTGGATGAAGTCGGGTTTATTAGCTATAATGATCGGCCCGTCCAAATCATTAACTCAGCTAATATTCGGCCTTTTTATCAAGCGGCCTCGTCGCAACTGGTGACCTATGCAAACCCTTCGCCTCTTTTCTGATGTTGCCCGCTGCCAGAGCTTTTCACAGGCTGCGGGCATGCATGGCATCACGCAATCGGCTGCAAGCCAGCGAATAGGACACCTTGAGAAACGGCTGGGGGTCACCCTGCTGGATCGCTCGGTGCGGCCGCTGGAGCTGACTGAAGCGGGAGGCGTGTACCTGCGGGGCGTGCAGGAGGTGCTTCAGCGTTACGACCTTTTAGAGGGTGAGGTGGCGGCTTCGTTTGTGCCCAAAAAAGCCGACAGCCATCCTGCGGGCGATGTGCGGGTGGCGGCCATTTATTCTTCGGGCATTGATTTGTTAAGTCGGGTGCGGCGGCGTTTTGAAGCCGAGCAGCCGCAGGTGTCGGTGACGATTGACTACGAGTACCCCGACACGGTGTACGACGCGGTGGTGAATGGCCGGGCCGATGTGGGCATTTTGAGTTACCCCGAGCGGTTCAAAAAAGTGGGCGTGATTCCGTTGCGCGATGAACCCATGGCGGTGGTTTGTCCGCCCGATCATCCTTTGGCAAAGAAAAAATCGGTGACACCAGAGGAGCTGACAGGCCATGAGCGGGTGGCGTTTAGCAATGACTTGCCAATGGGTCGCCGGGTGACGAATTATTTGAAAGAGAATGGCGGGGCGCCCACCACCAAATACATTTTCGATAACTTTGACACCATTAAAAACGCCGTGGCGGCCATGGGGCGATTCGCCATTCTGCCTGCCCGCACGGTTCAACGCGACGTTAAAGCGGGCGTGTTGGTGACGGTGAAATTAACCCCTGAACTCACTCGTCCTATGGGCATTATTTATCGCCGTGGAGCCCGCCAAGGGGCTCCGCTTTCACCGGCCTCGGCAACATTTGTTGATTTTTTAATTGAACACGCGGGATCTTCGTCGGCAACGGCGAAGTTGAATCACGTAAACCCCACTGACATGCTTGCGAGCTCCGATGAGGGCTCTTCCGACACCAAGTCCGACACCAAGGGAACTCCATCATGAAGCACCTTCCTCCTGCCCGTGGCCTGTATGACCCGGCCAACGAAAAAGACAACTGCGGCATTGGTTTTATTGCTCATTTAAAGGGCAATGCGTGCCACAGCATTGTGGTTGATGCACTGGAAATGTTGCATCGCATGGACCACCGTGGGGCGTGTGGCTGCGAGAAAAACACAGGCGATGGCGCGGGCATTTTGACGGCGGTCCCCCACGCTCTTTTGGTGGAAGCGGCCAAACGTGATGCAGGATTAACCTTGCCCCAAGCGGGCGACTATGCCGTGGGCAACTTGTTTTTGCCCACCGATGAATCGGCCCGCGCATTTTGCGAAGACACCTTTGAAAAAGAACTAAAGCGCGAGGGCCTTGGGGTGATTGGCTGGCGTGATCTTCCGGTGGATCCTGACGGCGCGGATGTGGGGCCTTCGGCCCGAGCGTCGATGCCGACCATTCGACAGTTGTTTGTGACACGTCCTGATGCAATGGATATCGACACCTTTGAGCGGCGGCTCTATTTGGTGCGTAACCGAGTGATTAACGCAGCGGCTCAAAACCCTGCGATTGAACAAGGCGCGTTTTATATTTGTTCGCTTTCGGCGCGTGTGATTGTGTACAAGGGCCAGCTGACTTCGGGTCAGGTACCTCTTTTTTACGCCGACTTGCGCGACCCGACCTATGTGAGCCACTTGGCCATGGTGCACTCGCGTTTTAGCACCAACACCTTTCCCAGTTGGGATCGCAGTCAGCCTTGCCGCATGATGAGCCACAACGGTGAAATCAACACGGTGAAGGGCAACAAAAATTGGTTCGCTGCCCGCGAAGGCTTGATGCAAAGTGAGGCCTTTGGCGACGACATTGCCGACCTAAGACCCGTGGTGAATGGCGACACCTCCGACTCGGGCAGTTTCGACAATGTGCTTGAAATGCTTTACATGGCCGGGCGATCGTTGCCTGAGGCTGTGATGATGATGATTCCTGAAGCATGGGAAAATCACACGCAAATGAGCGACGCCAAACGCGATTTTTATGCGTATTACGCCAACTTGATGGAACCTTGGGACGGCCCGGCGTGCGTGGGCTTTACCGATGGCAAAGTGATTGGCGCCACGTTGGATCGCAATGGTTTGCGCCCGAGTCGTTTTTATGTGACCGACGACGATCGGGTCATCATGGCCAGCGAGGTGGGCGTGGTGGATGTGGACCCCGCCAAAGTGGTGCGTAAGGGGCGTTTGCAGCCAGGCAAAATGTTCTTGGTGGATTTTGAAGAAGGCCGCATTGTGGCCGACGAAGAATTGAAAGAGAAATACGCCGCGGCCCGGCCTTATGGAACGTGGCTGCGCGAGAACGTGCGACGGTTGGGTGATTTTGCGGCGGCCACGACACCTGATAATCCAACAGACGATGAGCGATTGGCATTGCTGCGGGCGTTTGGCTACACCGTGGAGCATTTGCATATGTTGCTTTTGCCCATGGTGAGTGCAGGGGCCAAGAGCAAAGAGGCGCTCGGATCAATGGGCAACGATGCGGCATTGGCGGTGTTGAGCGATCAACCGCGAATGCTTTATGACTATTTCAAGCAGTTGTTTGCTCAGGTGACCAATCCGCCCATTGACCCTTTGCGCGAAACAGTGATTATGTCGTTGGAAACCAACATTGGCCCCGAGGGCAATGTGTTGGGAACGACAGCCGCTCAGTGTGATCGTTTGCATTTGGATCAGCCGGTGCTAACCGACCCAGAATTGGCAGCTCTTAAGGCCGCCGATGGATCGGGTGGCGCATGGCGGTCAAGCACCCTTGACATGACCTACGCCAAGCCGGACTTGGCGGGTCTTAATGGTGAAGCAGAGGGGGCCGCGAGCGACGCGCTGACGCAAGCGATTGCGCGGTTGTGTGATGAAGCCACCGCCGCGATTGAAGCGGGCGATCAACTTTTGATTTTGAGCGATCGCAATGTGGATTCAAATCGCATTGCGGTTCCTGCGTTGTTGGCCACTGGGGCGGTGCATCACCATTTGGTGCGAACAAGCTCGCGTACGCGAGTGGGCATCGTGGTTGAAACAGGCGAGGCGCGCGAGGTGCATCACTTTGCAATGCTCGCAGGATATGGTGCCGATGCGGTGAACCCCTATTTGGCCTATCAGGCGCTGTACAGCTTGCGGGATGCTGCGATTATTGATTCGGAATTGACCGACGAAGAAATCGTGAGTTCTTACATTCACTCGTTGGGTCAAGGTCTTCGCAAGGTGATGTCGAAAATGGGGATTTCGACATTGGCCAGTTACAAGGGAGCCCAAATTTTTGAAGCCTTGGGACTTAAAACCGAAGTGGTGGAACGCTGCTTTGCAGGCACAGCCAGTCGGCTGCAAGGCGTGGGATTTGGTGTGTTGGCCACCGAAGTGGGCCGCCGCCACACCTTGGGCTTTCCATTGCGGGCGGAAATTCGTGGTTCTAACAATCAGTTGCCCAACCCCGGCGAATACCATTGGCGACCCGGCGGCGAAGCGCATGCGTTTTCACCGCGTGCAATCGCACAGTTGCAGGTGGCCGCTCAAACCAACAGTCAAAAAGCGTATGACGACTACGCCACGTTGTGCAATGACGATGCCACCAATCGCTGCACATTGCGTGGCTTGTTGGGTTTTGTTGAAAATGAATCCCAAGCGATTGATATTGATCAGGTGGAATCTGCCAAAGACATCGTGAAACGCTTTCGCACCGGCGCCATGTCGCTGGGGTCGCTTTCCAAAGAAGTTCATGAAACCTTGGCCTTGGCGATGAACCGCATTGGCGGTTACAGCAACTCGGGTGAAGGTGGCGAAGACCCCATTCGTTTCAGTCTTGAACAATATGAAGACGGATCGCCCAAAACCAAACGTTCGGCCATTAAACAAATCGCATCGGGTCGGTTTGGGGTTACCAGCCATTACTTGACCAATGCAGACACGCTGCAAATTAAAATTGCCCAAGGTGCGAAGCCGGGTGAGGGCGGGCAATTGCCCGGCTTTAAGGTGGATCCATACATTGCGAGCATTCGCAACAGCACGCCGGGCGTGGGGCTGATTAGTCCGCCACCACACCATGACATTTACAGCATCGAAGATTTGAGCCAACTGATTTATGACCTGAAGCGCAGCAACCCAAGCGCTAGGGTGTCGGTGAAGTTGGTGTCGGAAGTGGGCGTGGGCACGGTGGCTGCTGGGGTAAGCAAGGCCAAGGCCGATCAT
>JAZGFZ010000158.1:0-13683 GCA_036480015.1 Algisphaera sp.
GATGCCCCGTTGGCATTGCGTGAATTGGCCGAGCGCGTTCCCGAACCGGTGCGTACGCGCTTGTTGGTGCGTCGCAGTGAGTTGATCACGGTGATGACCGAAGTGCAACGTGCCACGGCCATTGTGCGTGGTGCCAGCGAAACCCTTTTACGCCATGTGGGCGGTTTGATTGGCACCTTGGGCAGTGCTGCTCAGGGCGGCGCCGCCTATTCCCCTTCGGGCCGAACCACTTCAGCCCCCATTCGTTTGAGCACCATCAATGTGAGTGCTTGACTTCGTATTTGTTTTTTGAACGTCCCCGTTAACCCCTAACGCTTAAACCCCACCTCATGGGCCTTACCAATTCCCTCAACATCGGCCGCACAGGCCTGCTCACCCATCAAACGGGTATCGAGGTCACCGGCAACAACCTTGCCAATGTGGCCACGCCAGGGTTCAAACGCCAAGGCATGGAGCTTGGCGCCACGGGCGATCGTCGTGCGGGGCATTCGTTTGTAGGCCAAGGTGTGGGCATCAATGCCATTACGCGGCAGGTGAGTGAAGCGGTGGAATCGCGGTTGCGTTCGGCGATTTCGGGGCAAGGGGGCTCGGCTGTGTTGCAAGGGCGTTTGGAACAACTTGAAGCCTTGCAAAATGAGTTGAGCGGGAACGATTTGTCCACGGCGTTGGACGGCTATTTTGATGCGTGGTCGCAATTGGCAACCAATCCCCAAGATCCGGCGTTGCGTGGTTTGGTGGTGAGTGAAGGGGTTTCGCTGGCGGGTTTTGTGAAAGATTTGCGTGCGGGTTATGGCGATTTAGAAACCGAGTCGATCGGTTTGTTGGGAGAAGGCATTGACGCTGCGAACAATTTGCTTACGCAAATTGAAGACGTCAATCAAGCCATTCAATCGCAAGAAGGCGGGTCGGGTGGCGAGGCCAGTTCCTTACGCGATCGACGCGATGGCTTGCTTGCTGAGTTGGCAAAGTACGTCGAAATTTCGGTAAATGAATTGCCAAGCGGTGAAGTGGATGTGTTTGTAGGCACCTTGCCGGTGATTCTTGATGGCAAGTCGCGTGGCTTGGAATTGCGCAAACGCACGGTGGACGGCGTGGATATTTCTGAAATCGTGACCGCCAGCGACCAAACCGTGATCAATCTCACATCGGGCGAGTTGGCGTCACACTTGGCCTTTGCCAATGGCGGATTGTCGGATGCCACCCAAGGGCTGGATGATCTTGCGTCGCAATTGATTTATCAAACCAACCGTATTCACAGTCAAAGCCAAGCATTGAACCCTGCCAATACGTATGTGGGAAGTTATGCCGTGGCCGATGCCGATGCGGTACTTACTGATTTGGACGCCACTGAGCTTCCTTTTGCGGCCCACCACGGTTCTTTTCAGGTTCATCTGTCCGCAGGCAATGGCAGTCCACGGCAAACCACCGCCATTGCCATCGACTTGGATGGATTGGGCGGCCCAGGCACCACGCTTAACGGTTTGGCGGCTCAACTTAATGCGGTGAATGGCATTGCGGCAACGGTGGATGCCACAGGCCGGTTGACGGTGGCGGGCGACACTCCCAGTGCCGCAATTTCATTTTCAGATGATTCGTCGGGTGTGTTGGCGGCCTTGGGCATTGGCGGCTTTTTCTTAGGTAAAAACGCAGCAGACATGGCGGTGGTGGATGTTGTGGCCAATGATCCCACACGTCTTGCCGCAGCACGCGGTTACCTTTCGGGTGACAACCGTGGAGCGCTTGCCGCGTCTAATTTGCGCGACGTGTCTTTGGCTGAGTTGAGTGGGCGTTCAGTGACACAAACTTGGACCGATCGTGTGGCTCGCGATGCAGCCGAGTTGTCTCGTGTGCGTGATGGACGTGCCTCGGCGGCCACGGTGGCCGACAATTTGCGTGCGCAGCAACAGGCCGTGTCGGGCGTGAATGCCGACGAAGAAACCATCAATTTATTGCAGTATCAGCGGGCTTATCAGGCCAGTGCACGTTATCTCACCGTGGTGGATGAAATGCTTCAAACCTTATTGAGGGTCATTTAAGATGTCGCGTGTTCCTTCGGCTTTTGCCCGCACCAGTTCGTTGCAAAATTACGCCACGCAGCTTTCACGTTTGCAAACCACGCAGCGTGAATTACAAGCGTCAGAACAGCAAATCGCAAGCGGCGTGGCGGTGGGGCGGCCTTCTGATGCGCCGGGCAAAGCGGGTTCGGTGTTGGCCTTGCAACGCAGTTTGCGCGAGCGTGACCAAGAACGGCGCAATGCCGGCGCTGCGGGTGCGATGTTGGGCGCTGCCGATTCGGCATTGGGTGAAGCCAACAGTATTTTGATTGAAGCCCGCGACACGGCATCAAGTCAAGTGGGTGTGGGCTCTGACACGGCAACACGTTCAGCCCAAGCCTCTGTGATCGATGCTCAAATTGATGCGATGTTGAATTTGGCCAACACGCAGGCCAACCGTGTGTCGGTGTTTGGCGGCAATGGCGGCGCTGCGGCGGGCGGCCGGGTGTTTGAACGTTTTTTAGGAGGCGTGCGCTATGTGGGTGGCGTGGACAATCTCACCGCGGACATGGGCGGGGCCGAGTCGCAACGTTTTAATGACAATGGGTTCGACGCTTTTGGCGCCCTTTCGGCACGGGTGAGTTCATCTCGTGATTTGGATCCGCAACTCACCGGGGCCAGCACCTTGGCAAGCCTTGCGGGCCCGCGCGGGAATGTGGGCGTGGTGGGGCAGCCGTCTGTGGCGGCTCCCGGAGCTGTTTCGGGGGGTGCCAACACGTTGCGGGTTCAGGTGAATGCCACGGTGGTGGCGGTTGATCTGACCTACGCCAGCACCCTTGATGACGTTGTTTTGCGTGTTAATGCGGCCATTGACAGCGTTTTGCCTGGGTCGGGTTCGCTTGCCTTGGGGGCGGGCGGGCTTGAACTTACGGCGGTGGGCGGCAATGTCATCACATTGGACGATCCTGCGGGGCCTGCGGCGGCGGCCACGTTGGGCATCAACGGTTTGTCCAGCACAGGTGGGACCACCACCGCAGGTGCGGGGCTCGCTCGCGGACTCAATGGCCAAACCGCGTTGGCTGATTTGGGTGTGGGGCTTGATCTCGCCTCGGGTTTGGTCATTCGTCAAGGTGAAAATGAAGTCACGGTGGATTTGTCGACAGCGACCACTGTTCAGGATTTGCAAAACACGATTAAGCAACTGAATCTTGGTTTGCGGCTAGATGTGAGTGCCGACGGTCGCGGGCTTGAGCTCATTAGCGAAGTGGCAGGCATTGAATTGTCGGTGGGCGAAAACGGTGGAAGCACCGCCGCCGACCTGGGCATTCGAAGCTACGGTTTAAACACCCGGCTTGAAGATTTTAATCATGGCGCAGGTGTTCCCGCCGTGGCCGCAGGAGACGATGTAAGTGTCATCTTGCACGACGGAACAGAGTTCACGGTGGATTTGTATGACACCGAGACGGTGGGGGATGTGATCACGCGTTTGCAAGACGCCGCGATTGCGGCGGGTGTGGCGGCGGCCGATTTCACCGTGGAGCTTGCGACGGTGGGCAACGGCATCACGCTGACCGACAACACCGCCGGGGCAGGCGACTTTGTGATTGACGATCTGGATCCTTCGGTGGCGGCGTCGCGATTGGGGATTCGTGGCAATGCAGGCACAGCCAATGTGCTTGATGTCGAAGACCGTGCCACGCTGCGCGTTGAAAATGCGTTTACGCATTTGGCAGATTTGCGCACTGCGCTTGAAGAAGACAGCGGCTCTGGCATCACGCTTGCTGGTGATCACTTGGAAGTCGACATCGAGTCGGCCATTCGATCCCGTGCAGGGGTGGGCATTCAGGTTCAACGACTTGAAGAATCCACCCAGCGCTACAACCAGCAGGCTGCTCAGGAGCAAACCGTGCTTTCAGACCTACAAGATGCCGATTTGGTTGAAGTTTTGTCCCGTTATCAGCAGTTGCAGTTGCAATTGCAGGCCTCGTTGCAGGTCGCTGCGAAAGCGCAGCAGCAAAGTTTGCTCGATTACTTGCGCTAATTTGCGCACAACCTGCGCTGCTTTGCGGGCACCGGCCGCCCACACGCAGCGCCATTTTGAATCGACGGCAGGATGCCGTCACCCCGTTCCTTACAGAGCGGGTTGTATGAAACAACCGCAGGACGCAAGGCCGACAAGGAACTTACTTATGAACATTGAAACCACCCGCTTTGGAACCGTGACCGTTGCTGACGATCGCGTGATGGATTTCCCCAAAGGTTTGCTGGGTTTTTCAAAATACCGTCACTACGTGTTGATTGAGTCGGGCGACACCACCGGCAAAGGCACCGCGCAAGAAAGTTACTTTTGGTGGCTTCAATCGGTTGATGTGCCTGAATTGGCATTTATCGTGACCGACCCCAGCTTGTTTGTGAGTGGTTACAGCGTGCCGGTTCACGCCGACCAACTTGCGTCGATGGGCATTGCCAGCATGGACGAAGCTCAGGTGTTTGTCATTGTGAACAAAATTGACCAAACCCTCACAGGCAATTTACAGGGCCCGTTGGTGGTCAATGTGCAAGAGCGACGTGGCGAGCAATTGGTGCTTAGCGATCGCCGCTTCACCACGCGTGTTCCGCTGATGGAAGTGCCTGCTGCGATTGCAGCACCTGTGGTTGCGGTGCAAGCTCCGGTCGAATCTGCCGTTGCCGTGGCCTAATCTTTTTGTTTTTAATTTTTTAATGTAGTACCCCGACACAAGGATGTGTCGGCAAGCTCCCCTGGAAGGATCCAACCCCATGCTCGTGCTCTCACGGCAACGCGACGAAACCATCATGATTGGCGACGATGTGGAAATCACCGTCGTCGACGTTCGCGGCGATAAAGTTCGCCTCGGAATTAACGCTCCTCGCTCTATTCAAGTTCACCGCAAAGAAGTTTATGACGCGATCAAGCGTGAAAACACCGCCGCGTCGAATGTTCAAATTGACGATTTGCCCAGCCTTGATGCCCAAGCTCGGCGAGAAAGCCCTCGCTCTTAAAACCTTACGGTTTACTTTCTTGTTCGATTAACCCTTTATTGACTCAAAAACAGACGGCAAGCAGGACGCTTGCTTCATCTTGAAAGGATGTCCGTCTTATGTCACGGATTAACACCAACGTTCCATCGCTTATTGCCCAGCGCAATCTCACCAGCACCACCAACAGTTTGGGCGAAAGCCTCAAGCGGCTAAGCACAGGCCTGAAAATCAACCGCGGTGCGGATGACCCTTCGGGTTTGATTGTGAGCGAACGCTTGCGAAGTGAAATTCAAGGCGTAAACCAAGCGATTGAGAACGCCGAGCGAGCAACCAATGTGATCGCCACCACCGAAGGTGCATTGCAAGAAATCAACACGTTGCTTACGAGTATTAAGTCGCTCACGATTGAGGCCGCCAACACGGGCGCGTTCTCGCCTGAAGAAATTGAGGCCAATCAACTGGAGATTGACTCGGCAGTTGAAGCGATCACTCGCATTAGCAACACCACCAGTTTTGGCGGGCTTAAATTGCTTAATGGTTCGCTGGATTATCTCACGTCGGGGGTAACGAACAGTCAAGTCACTGATGTTAATATCTTTGGCGCTAATTTTGGGCTTGATGACAGCATTGGAGTGACCGTTCAGGTGACTCACTCCGCTGAATTGGGTGCCTTGTTTTTGTCAGGCAATAAAGCGGGCTCGCCTGGCGAGCTTCTCTCGAGTGTGAGCTTTGAAGTGCAAGGCAATGCGGGCGTGCAGGCCTTTAGTTTTGCGTCGGCCACGCCGCTTTCGGCGGTGGCGGCAGCCGTGAATTCAGTGTCGGATGCCACTGGCGTGAAAGCGACCATGGTTTCGGCGGCTGACCCAACGTCGGGGTTGGTGTTTGAAACCGATGACTACGGCAGCCGGTCGTTTGTGTCGGTGCGAAAACTTGGCGACACCGGCGATTTCTTTCAAACGTTTGATACGCAGGCAGGCGGCACGGCGATCAATCGCGATGAAGGTGTGGATGTGACAGCTTTGGTGAATGGTAATTTGGCCTTGGGCGTGGGCTTGGACGTGCGTCTGAACACGGCGAGCGTCAATCTTTCGCTAACACTTACCGAAACGGCAGCCCAAGACACCACGGGCACCTACAATTTTGACATCACCGGCGGCGGAGCGAATTTCCAGATTGGCCCCCAAGTCAACAGCTTGCAGCAGGTGGGCTTTGGTATTCAAAGCTTTGCGGCCAGCAGCTTGGGCCGCAGTAACGTTGGGTTTTTGAACAGCATTGTTACCGGTGGAGACAACTCGTTGGTGGCAGGCAATGCCCGCTTTGCGTCGGAGATTATTGATGAATCCATCACGCAGGTCAGTTCTCTGCGGGGCCGTTTGGGTGCGTTTGAGCGCAACACGCTTCAAACGGCGGTGCGGTCAACCTCGGTGGCACGTGAAAACTTAACGGCGGCTGAAAGCCAAATTCGTGATACCGACTTTGCCGCAGAAACCGCAGCATTGACGCGGGCGCAGGTGCTTCAGCAGGCCGGTACGCAAACGTTAAGCCTTGCGAACAGCAACGCACAAAATGTGTTGTCGCTGCTTCAGTAATCGCATCGCCAAACACGTAAAGCCATGAGAGGCTTACATGCTTAAGAAGTTGGCCAACAGTTGGGGCCCTTCTTCGGTAAGAAAGCTTTCAGGGTGAAACTGGACGCCTTCCAATGGCGCATCGCCGAACGTGTTGGGTTTGGCCCGGAGTCCCATGATGACTTCTTGTCCGTCGTCTTCGCACCATGCGGTGATGTCAAAACGGTCGTCGTCGAATGAATCTCGGTTGATGATCAAGCTGTGATAGCGCGTGGCGACAAAGGGGTTTGAAAGTCCGGCAAACAAGCCTTCTCCGTCGTGGTGGATGGGGCTGGTTTTGCCATGCATGAGTTTGATGTGTTGCTCGACGGTCATGCCAAACTTGTGGCCAATGGATTGATGGCCAAGGCACACACCAAGCAGCGGGATTTTTCCAGCAAATGCGTCGATGATGTCGCACGACACCCCGGCTTCGGTGGGGGTGCACGGCCCGGGCGACACGATGACCCGCTGGGGGTTTAAGGCCTTCGCTTGGGCCGCCGTGATTTTGTCATTGCGAACAACTTTAAGCTCAAGAGCGGGGTTGATTTCACCCAATCGCTGCACGAGGTTGTAGGTGAAGCTGTCGTAATTATCGATAAGCAAAATCATGGGCAAGTTCCAGCGGCAGGTGCCTTTTAGGCCTCAGGGGTTTGAGCTTCCTGAGCAAGGTGTGCAGCTTGGGCCGCTTGACGACGTTTTTGAAGTTCGTCTTTGATTTCAAAAACACGTTCACGCGTGAGGGGGTATTTCACTAAAAGAAGCAGTGCGAGTGCAAGTAGGCTTGCGGGAACAAACGAGTACATCAGTCGCATGTTGTAAATGGTGCTGGGGGCTTGCTCGTATTCCAGTGAAGGGTCAAAGCCTGAGAAAACCAAAATGGCCCCGGCGATGATGGGCGTGAGCACAGCTGCCATTTTCATTAAAAAGGCATTCACGGCACCAAACATACCCTCGCGTCGCACGCCGTGGAGCAGTTCGTCTACGTCGGTGACGTCGGCAAGCATGGTGGGTAACACGGTGTACACCGAGGCGATTCCTACGGAGAAGAAAAAGGGCAAGATGAATTGGAATTCAGGGTGTTCAGGATTAACCGCCCACCATTTCATGGCGGTGCCAATGGCCATCCAAATGAGTGCGAACATGAGCACGCGGTGTTTTTGGAACCGGCGGCAGCCCCAGTTGATCAGCGGCAAAGTCAGCAGGCCCAAAATCCACGCGAGCATGCCGACCCAAGCGCCAAGCACAGCGCCAGAGAGGGCAGATCCCATGACCCAATACACGTTGAGATAGAAACCCAGTTGGGCGAAGATGCCGTTGACGACTGTAATGAAGGTGAACAATCCAAAGACACGAAGGAACTGAGGGTTTTTGGCGATTTCCCAAATGGATCGAAAGAGATTGGTTTTTTGAGCGTCTTGCACGGCTGAGGCGTAAACACGTTCTTTGGTGAACATCACCATGAGCACGGTGCAGGGAATGCCAATGGCGGCGACAAAGACAGCCACCCAAAACAGGCCGTCAATGGCGGTGACAAACCAAAGCGAAAAGCAGAATACGGGAACCCACGGCTGCACAAGGCCCGCAACTTTTTGAACCACGGCGCGGTAAGTCGCCACTTGGGTTCGGCCGTTGTAAGACGGGCTTAGTTCAATGCCCAAGGCGTAGTACGGCACGCCGTTGATGGTGGTGAGGGTGGTGAACATGAGCAAACCGACCAACAGATAGATGATCAGCGAGCGTTGCTCGCCATTTTTAGGGTTTGAAAAAGCGGTGAAACCCTCGGAAATGCTAGAGAACATGCCTTTGGCTTTCCACGGCTTGGGTGGGGCGGCCGTGGGGAGGGATAAAATATTCAAGCTGTCGACGCCTGCCTTGGCGTAGGCAAGATTGGCCGCGGCTTGGGCCGATTCGGCGGTGGGAAGGTTGGTTTCGGTGGAGAGGCCTTGGTCTTGTAGGAGGTGTCGTCCCAGCATTTCTGCGGCGATGGCTTTTTGCTTGGCTTGCTCTATTTGATTTTGGAGATTGTCTGCGGTTTGCCATTTTTCGTGGGCGGCGTCAACCAATCCGCCGGCGGAAACGGTGGCGCTGTAAGCGGAATTGGAACGTACGGTTTCGAATGATGCCTGAGCGGATTGAAGGTGCTCTTTGGCGATGACGCTCTCGCCGTTCGCGTCGTTTGTGTCAAGAGCATTTGCCGCTTCGAGTGATTCGAGAGCGATGTCAACTTTTCCTTGGGCATCGGTGATGGTGCTGTAGGTGAAGTTGGTGTTCGCGGCTTCGATGGATGCGAGATGTTTTTCTCGCTTTTCTAATTCTTCGGCTCGCTCTTGAAAGTCTTTGGCAAGCGTGCCTTGGTGTTCGGCGATTTTTTGACTGGCGTCTTGAGCTCTTTCAACAAGTCCTGGAAGTCGGTCGAGTATGATTTTGCGCGACGTGTCGGACATTTCAGGCAATTGCTCATACGCTTTGATCGTTGCCTTTTGAGCTTCTTTGGCGCCTGCGACCGCTTCGCTGGCGTATTTTTGAGCTTCCATCACGGTGTTGGGCGTGAGGTGGCCGCCGGTGGGCATGAAGTAAATAAATGCAATGACGAGAAGGGTGCGCAGCACGCCGCCCGCCAAAATATAGGGTCGGCGACGTCCCCAGCGACTGCGTGTGTTGTCGGTGAGGTGGGCCATGAGGGGGTCGGTGACGCTGTCCCACAGGGTTTTGATGCCCAAGACCAGGCCGATCATGAGCGGGTTAACGTGAGCTGCCACCACCAAAATGTTTTGAAGAAGGTTGGGCAGGTGGTCGGCCACGGAGGATTCGACATTGCCAATGGCGTAGAGCATCACCTCGCCACGGGTGGCGTCTTCTTCATGGAGGTCATCAACATCACTGGTTCCGTCGGCATCAACGGGTTCGTGCGGGGGGATGTCGGATGAGGGGGCGGTTTCAGAAGGATCGTTAGACATAAGGCTTTTGATAGGTGTGAGGGCCGGATTCGAAAGGGAGGACCGGAAAGTATATCGCGCCAAACAGGGTGTGCGCTGTTCAGCTTAGGGTTGAAGCGTCGCTAAGAGCAGACAGAATAAGGCTCGATGGGTGTTCGTATCTCCCAAAGGCCTTTTTAAATGAAAATAATATGAAGCGGTGAAGCGATTGCGGAGCCTATTGCCCAAGCGAGAGTGGGGGCAAGTGATTTTGCGAGTGGTCTTTGGGCTGTCTTAATCTGCGTGGGGCTCCCTTGAGCAACCTTTGGCGCAGGGGGGGTGGCTTGGCACCACGTTTCGCTTAGCGAACGTGGTTGAGTTTGTTGAGTCCGTTGTAGGCCGCGATTTTGTAAGCCTCGGCCAACGTGGGGTAATTGAACACGTTGTTGACAAAGAACTCGACTTGGCCGTCCAGAGCCATGACGGCTTGGCCGATGTGGATGAGTTCAGTGGCACCTGAACCCATGATGTGGATGCCCAAGATTTTGTGGGTGTCGGGGTGAATGAGCATTTTGAGCATGCCATTTTCATCACCTAGAATTTTGCCGCGGGCAAGTTCTTTGTAGCGGGCGATGCCTGCTTCATAAGGGATGCCTTCTTGAGTGAGTTGCTCTTCGGTTTTGCCGATCATGCTGATTTCGGGGATGGCGTAGATGCCGTAGGGAAACAGCTTGGTGTTGTAGTTGCCCACGTCTTTGCCAAAGGCATGGCAAATGGCGCGGCGGCCTTGCTCCATGCTGGTGCTTGCCAAGGCGGGAAAGCCAATGACATCGCCTGCGGCATAAACATGTTCGACGTTGGTTTGATAATTGTCGTCGACGGTGAGTCGTTCGCGATCGTCAAAGGTGATGCCCACATTGTCGAGTCCTAAGGCGCCGCAAACACCTTGGCGGCCCACAGCATAAAGAAGGGTTTCGGCGCGAAGTTTTTTGCCGCTTTCGAGCTCGGCTTGCACCAGCTCATTGACGCCATTGCCGTTGCCGTCGGCGCCGCGTTCGTGTTCGACTTCGGTGATGGCTTTGACTTTTTCGCCCAAACGCAAGGAAATGCCCTTGTTACGCATGTGGTATTGCAGTGCCCCAGCGATTTCTTGATCAAGAAAGCCCAGCACTTGGCTGCGGCCTTCGACCAGTGTGACCCGCACGCCCAAGGCGGCCATGATGGTGGCGTATTCGGAGCCGATGACACCGCCGCCGACGACAATCATGGTTTTAGGCAGGCGGTTCAATCGCAGCAATCCATCGCTGGTCATGATGGTGGTGTCGTTAAACGGAATGTTGCTTGGACGAGCAGGGATGGTGCCCACCGCGACAAGAAACTTGTCGGCGGTGATCATTTCTGAGCCACCTTCACGCTCAACTTGAATGAGGTTCGGGCCTTCAAAGTGAGCCTTGCCCCAAATAAGGTCGATGCGGTTGCGCTCGAATTGATTGCGAATAAGGTCTCGTTCGAAGCGAATGACGTTTTGGCTGGCGGTCATGAGGTCGGCCACGGTGATGTCTTTTTTGACGCGGTAATTTTCGCCAAACAGGCCTCGGCGGTTGGTGCCGGTGAGTTGAATGACTGCTTCGCGCAAGGTTTTGCTGGGAATGGTGCCGGTGTTGACTTGAGCGCCGCCCAGCACAGGTTCTTTTTCAATGATGGCCACTTTTTTGCCAAGCTTGGCGGCTTGAATAGCGCCTTTTTGTCCCGCAGGGCCGGTGCCGATGATGATGACGTCGTAGTGATTCATGGCGGGTGTGGCCTGAAGGTGTGTTGGGATTGTGCGCAATTAAAAAGTAGCGTGGGTTAAGGCGTAAGTTACATCGACTTGCCCAACCACGGTGATGACCTGAGGGCATGCGTGGCCGATAAGAACGGCGATCATTAAAAAAGCCGCTCCAAGAAGGAGCGGCTTAACAAAAGGGTTGGTTTTAATGAGCGACGATCAGCCTTTGGCGGCGGCGTAGCGCTGGCCGACTTTATCCCAGTCGACGATGTCAAAGAAGGCTTTGATGTAGTCGGGGCGGCGGTTTTGATAAAGCAGGTAGTAGGCGTGTTCCCACACGTCTAAGCCGAGAATGGGTGTGCAGTCGCAAGAGCCGGTGTCGGCGTGCATAAGCGGGTTGTCTTGGTTGGGGGTTGAGCAAACGCAAAGCTTGCCGTCTTTTTGAACACCCAGCCAAGCCCAGCCCGATCCAAAGCGGGTGGCGGCAGCGTTGCTGAAGGTTTCTTTGAAAGCGTCGATGCCGCCCAAGTCGGCATCAAGGGCGGCGGCAAGATCGCCTGAGGGTTTACTGCCGCCAGGTTTCAGGCTGTCGAAGAACATGCGATGGTTGTAAAAACCGCCGCCATTGTTGCGCACTGCGGGAGAAAGATTGGCGCCTGCCAAAATGTCTTCAATGGATTGGTTGGCCAAGTCGGTGCCTTCAATCGCAGCGTTGAGCTTGCTGGTGTAGCCGGCCCAGTGTTTTTGCGAGTGAATTTCCATCGTTTTGGCGTCGATCGAAGGTTCAAGAGCGTTAAGGTCGTAGGCCAAGGGCGGCATTTCGAAAGCCATGGTGTTTCTCACAGAATGAAGGAGCGGAAGGAGCGGAAGGAGGGGGCGTAAGGAGGAAGGGGCGCACCGGCATGGGTGCGATGGGGCCAGTGTAAGCGGTAACGGCGAATTTTCTCAAACGCGTTGTAAGAGGTTATTTGCACCTGGATGTCTGGATTGCATGGGTGAAGGTGCGGTGCGAAGTGGTGGCGGTCTTTATGCTGTGGGGATCATGGGCTTGCTCTTACTTTTTGGAATGGCTTACGCACTGCTTTTGGCGGTGATTGTGGCGGGCGTGGTGTGGCAAATGAATTGCCCGCGGCGCAAAACGCTGGGGGCGGCGCTGGGCATGGGCGGCGCGGGTGATCCGGCCGATTTGGGGTTGAACGCCCAAGTGGCGACGTTTAATTTGAGTGATGGGTCCACCAGCCCCGGCTGGGTGATTGAGGGTGACAACGCGAGCGGGCCGGTGGCGGTGGTGGTTCATGGGCATCGCGACAGCCGATTTGGTTCGTTGTATCGGGCTGAAATGCTTGCGCCTTATGTGAGTCGGGCGGTGGTGTTTGATTTGCCAGGCCACGGCGACGCCACCGCGCGGCGTTGCTTGATGGGCAAACGCGAAGCGGCGGATGTGTTGGCGGTGGTGGCGGGTTTGCCCGAAGACTGGCAGGCAGGCGGCGTGGTGCTTATGGGGTATTCGATGGGGGCCACGATTGTGGTGAAGGCCGCAGGGTTGTGGCCCGATCGTTTTGCCGGTGTGATTGCCGCTGCGCCCTATCGGTTTTGGGATGAAGGCTTGCGCGGCCAGTTGGCGCGGCGCAAGATTCCACGGTTTCCTGCGGTGATGTTGGCGGGCTGGCTGTTACGGGCGGTTCCCGGTTTGGCTGAACGTCCCGGCTTTGATCGGGCTCAAGACGCGGCGCAATACCCCGGTCCATTGTTGGTGTTGCATGGTGATGCTGATGACACATGCCCGTTAAGTGCAGGTCAAGCCATTGCCCAAGCCGCGCCGCAAGGCACGCTGGTGGTGATTGCCGGTGGAACGCACAATCAATTATTGGCCGCCGATGCCCAGGCCGTGCATGGGGCGCTTCAGGTGTTTTTTGAAGAGGTGCCGTCTCGCTGTCGTGAGGCGAGCAATCAAAATTTGGAGAAACATTAATGTCCCCTTCATTGCTTGCTTCGACAATCGACTGCACCTCGCTTGAAGCTCATGCGACGTTGGAAGATGTGCAGCATGCTTGTGACAAGGCGATTGACGCAGGATTTGCGTCGGTGTGCGTGAATGGAATTTATTTGAAGCGTGTGGTGGAGTGGTTGGCCGGGGCGAAACCGAATGTTGCGGCGTGTGGGGTGGCGGGGTTTCCGTTGGGGGCGATGAAGCCGACCGTGAAGGCGATTGAAGCGACGAGTTTGGTGAAGGATGGGGCGCATGCAATTGATTTTGTGGCGCATTTACCGCACGTGATGGCGCTGAATCACGCTGCGGTGATGGAAGATTTTTTGCGGGTGACAACCAGCGTGCGATCGGTGTCGCGTGAGATTGGGGTGAAGGTGATTGTGGAAAGCGCGGCGCTGATGGCGAA
>JAZGFZ010000159.1:0-15752 GCA_036480015.1 Algisphaera sp.
GTGACGCGAAATCTTTATTTTTTTTGAGGAACAGTGTATGGCGCATCCACGCTCTTTGTCTCACACCCGCCCGCTTTCTCTTTCGCAGTTTTATTTTGGGGTTTGTTATTACCCCGAGCATTGTCGCGTGGATCAGTGGGGCAATGACGCGACGCGAATGGTGGCTGCGGGGATTGATTTGGCCCGGATGGCAGAGTTTGCGTGGACGTTGATGGAGCCCATTGAAGGGCAATATGACTTTTCATTGTTCGATGCGGCCATTGCCCAATTGGCAGAGCATGGCATCGACACCATGTTATGCACCCCGACCGCCACGCCGCCACGCTGGTTGACGCACCGTCATCCCGACATGTTGCGCGAGGATTCAACGGGGCGAATGATGTCGCATGGTTCGCGTCAACATGTGTCGCAAATGCATAAAGGTTTTAGGTCACATTCGAAGCGTATCACCCGGGCGATGGCCCAGCATTTTGCGGGCAACCCGAATGTCATCGGTTGGCAAACCGACAACGAGTTCAATTGTCATTTTAGTGAAGATCACAGCCCGCCTGCGCAGGCGCAATTTATAGAATGGTGCCGCGCACGATTTAACAACGACATTGAGGCGCTGAACACCGCGTGGGGCGCATCATTTTGGGCCAACACTTACGGCTGTTTTGAAGAATTGGTCACGCCGCGCCCCGAGGCCCCCACCCATTTGAACCCTGCGCATGTGTTGGATTATCACCGGTTTCTCAGTGATGCAGCGGTGGATTTTCAGCGTGAACAAGTTGACATTTTGCGTGAGGTGAATCCCACATGGTGGATCACTCACAATGGCACGTTTGATCACATTGATTTTGGCGGGCCGTTTACGGAAGACCTTGATTTTTTATCGTTTGACAGCTATCCCATGTTTAAGGCTGACCCACGGGAACGCCCCGCTTGGGACGCGTGTCGCCTGGATCGAACGCGGGGATGGTCGGGCAACTTTTTGGTGGCCGAGCAGCAGTCGGGCGCGGGAGGGCAAACGACGTATATGCATGACAGCCCGGCGCCCGGCGAGGTGCGGCCGTTTGCCTTGCGGGCGGTGGCTCGCGGGGCCGATGGGTTGATGCATTTTCGTTGGCGAACGTGCCGTTTTGGGGCCGAGCAATATTGGCAAGGGCTGATTGACCATGACGACGTGGGGCGGCGACGATACACCGAGGCCGTGCGGCTGGGGCAAGAATTTAAGCGGTTGGGCCCGGCCCTTTTGGGAACGCATGTGCAAGCCGACGTGGCCATTGCGGGGCCCGATGCCGCAGTGCAGGCTGCGTTTGAAGCGTGCCACATGGGCATGCCGCGTCCGAGCTGGGTGGCTGGCGATGTGCATCGTGTTCTTTTTGATCGCGGCATTGCAACCGGTTTCGTTCGTCCTGCCGATGATTTGTCAGCGGTGAAGCTTTATGTGATTCCGCATTGGGCGGCGTTTGATCCGGCATGGGTGGAGCCGATTCGTGAATGGGTGCAAGCGGGCGGCGTGCTTTTGATTGGCGCGATGTCGGGCACACGCGACATGAACAACAATATTGTGGCGGCAACACCGCCAGGCGTGCTGTCGGAGCTTGCCGGTGTGACGGTGGTGGATTACACCCGTGTGAATGAACCGCAAGTACGGCCGATGGAAATTGTGATTGAAGGGGCGAGCAAGCCCGTGCGCGGCGAACATTGGTGTGAGCAGCTTGAGCCTTTGCCGGGTACAGAGGTGTTGGGTCACTGGAAGCAGCAATGGTTTGACGGCACGGCCGCCATCACCCGGCGGCCGGTGGGGCAAGGTGCAGTGATTTATGCAGGCGCGTGGTTGAGTCCGGCGTTGTGTGAAGCACTGTTGCCTGATCTTTTGAATGAAGCCGGAGTGCAGCCCTTGGTTGCCGATTTGCCACCCCAAGTTGAAGCGGTGCAGCGCGTGGGGGATCAAGGGGAAATTTTGTTTTTGCTGAATCACGGAGACGTTGACGTGGCCTTGGCGTCTGTGCCTAAAGGGCACGATTTACTGTCGGACCGGCCTGTGGGGGCGGGTGCTACGCTTCCGGCATTGGGTGTGATGGCCCTTCGTTTGCCGTGAAGGGGGCCGACATCGACTTGCTGAAACGGACCTACAAATGGGTGTAAAACTTTTTTTGGGCGATCTGGCAGCGTCGGGTATCTTTTTTTACAATGGTGGTGCGGTGGACGCGTGGGGCGTTTTGTTTGATTTTTAGATTGTGTAGCTTTTTTTTGGGGTTTTGAATGATGACGCACGAAAATGCAACCGGTTACACCATTGGCGTTGATTTTGGCACCAACTCGGCGCGGGCCTTGGTGGTGGATTGCGCTGACGGTCGTGAGGTGGCATCGCATGTGGTGGCGTATCCGTCGGGCGATGCAGGTGTTTTGCTCGACCCCAGTGATGCCAATTTGGCGCGTCAGCATCCAGGCGACTACATCGTGGGTTTTGAACAAAGTATTCGTGGGGCGGTGCAAGCGGCGGCAGAGGATGCGG
This sequence comes from Algisphaera sp., assembly GCA_036480015.1. GTDB lineage: Bacteria > Planctomycetota > Phycisphaerae > Phycisphaerales > Phycisphaeraceae > Algisphaera. The sequence continues at coordinate 2,504 of JAZGFZ010000159.1, forward strand.
CTTTTGATGTTTTGAAAGTGGTGGGATTGGGGGTGGACACCACCGGTTCGACTCCCTTGCCGGTGAATGCCGAGGGTTTGCCGCTGGCAATGACACCCGAGTTCAAAGGTCATCTTGCTGCGCAGGCGTGGCTTTGGAAAGATCACACCGCCCACGCGGAAGCCCAAGAAATCACCGAATTGGCCAAACAGCGCGGCGAACCGTACTTGGCCAAATGCGGGGGGACGTATTCGTCGGAATGGTTTTGGGCAAAGATTTTGAAGTGCAAGCGGGTGGCCCCTGAGGTGTTCGCTGCGGCCCATTCTTGGGTTGAGCTAGCTGATTTTGTGCCCGCCTATGCTTGCGGCACCACCGCGCCCGATCAAGTGGTGCGTGGCATTTGTGCGGCGGGGCACAAGGCGATGTACAGCGACGCGTGGGGCGGATTGCCCCGCAAAGATTTTTTGACTGAGCTTGACCCTGCGTTGGCAAGTCTGCGTGATCGGCTTTACGACCGCGCCTTGCCGTCGAGTGAGCCTGCCGGGGCACTGACCGCCCAAGTGGCTGAGCGATGTGGTTTGCCTGCTGGGATTCCCGTGGCGGTGGGCGCGTTTGACGCGCACCACGGCGCGGTGGGCGCGGGCGTGAGGCCCGGCACGTTGGTTAAAATCATGGGCACCAGCACCTGTGATATCACAGTGTGGCCTCAAGATGAACAAGATGAAGCCCAACCCCTTGCCGACATTCCGGGGCTTTGTGGCATTGTGCCAGGCTCGGTGGTGGCGGGGCAATACGGTCTTGAGGCGGGGCAGTCGGCGGTGGGCGACTTGTTCAATTGGGTGGCCAAGCAGCTTGCCCCAGCGCGATACACCCAAGCGGGTGACGCCCATGTGGCGCTCACCGCTGAGGCTGAAACCCTTGAGCCCGGCGCGAGCGGCTTGGTGTATTTGGATTGGAACAACGGCAACCGCACCGTGTTGGTGAACCCACGGCTGACGGGATTGATGGTGGGGCAAACGTTACACACCACGGCGGCAGAGATTTACCGGGCGGTGGTTGAAGCCACCGCTTTTGGGGCGCTTGCGATTGTCAATCGTTTTGAAGACCACGGCGTGAAAATTGATCGCGTGGTGAACTGTGGCGGCATTGCCGAAAAAAGTGCATTGGTCATGCAAATTTACGCTGACATTTTGAATCGCCCAATGCAGGTGAGTCGGTCGGGGCAAACGTGTGCATTGGGGGCGGCGATTTTTGGTTCGGTGGTGGGCGGGATTCACGCCACCGTGGCCGATGCGATGGATGCCATGACGGATATTAAGGAACAGGTGTACATGCCCGATCCTCAATCGGTGAAGGTCTACGCTGAATTGTTTGCGTTTTACCGCGTGTTGCATGACGCGTTTGGCGGCGTGGAATCATCGGCCACGCCGGGTCATCTGGCAGGTGGTGTGACCATGGGGGAGGTCATGCCTCAATTGATGGATTTGCGCGATCGCGTGCGGCAAGGAGAATCAGAATGAAGCTTAAAGCGCTTCGGAATGAGGTTTGCCGTGCCAACCAGCGGTTGGTTGAAGAAGGCTTGGTCACCTTGACATGGGGCAATGTGTCGGGCATTGATCGCGAAAGCGGACTTGTTGCGATTAAGCCCAGCGGGGTGGACTACGCCGCGCTCACTCCCGAGCAGGTGGTGCTGGTGAACCTTGACGGCGATGTGATTGAAGGCGATTTGAGGCCATCCTCTGACACGCCCACACACGTGCTGTTGTACCGGCATTTTTCAGATATTGGTGGTGTGACGCACACCCACAGTGCCAAAGCCACGGCGTTTGCGCAGGCCCGTCAAGCCATCGATTGCTTGGGAACCACCCACGCCGATCATTTTTATGGTTCGGTGCCGGTGACGCGCCCGCTGAGCCCGCAAGAAGTTGAACAGGCTTACGAAGCCAGCACGGGACATGTCATTGTTGAGGCGATTGAAGGTCACGATCCCTTGGCGATGCCGGCGGTGTTGGTTGCAGGGCACGCGCCGTTTTGCTGGGGGCTGTCGGCCAATCAATCGGTGGACAATGCCGTGGCCCTTGAAGCGGTGGCGGGCATGAACCTTGATACCGCGATGCTTCAGGGGGGCGTAAGAGGGGGCGCGGCGATGGTTTCTCTTGAAACCTATGTGTTGGACAAACATCACCGCCGCAAGCACGGGGCCGATGCGTATTACGGGCAAAAGTAGCCTTGTTTTGTTCGATCAATTCCCTGCCCTTTTCAAAAGTTAAAAATCATGATTGACAATACCTCACGTGACGTTTGGTTCATCACCGGAAGCCAGCATCTCTATGGCCCCGAGGCACTGCGGCAGGTGGCCGCGAATGCTCAGGAGGTGGCGCAAACACTTGATCGTTCAAGCAAGCCCGTCACGCGTGTGGTGTTTAAGCCGGTGTTGACGGGGCCCGAAGAGGTCACTGCCCTTTGTCGGGCGGCCAATGCCGATCTGAACTGCGTGGGTTTAATCGCATGGATGCACACGTTTTCGCCTGCCAAAATGTGGATCGCAGGGTTGACAGAATTACGTAAACCGTTGGCCCATTTACACACGCAATTCCACCGCGATATTCCGTGGGCGGATATCGACATGGACTATATGAACCTGCATCAATCGGCCCATGGGGGGCGAGAATTTGGTTTTATTTGCACGCGATTGCGCAAGCCGCGCAAGGTGGTGGTGGGGCATTGGCAAGACCCTGAGGCTCACGATCGCCTTGATGCTTGGGCGCGGGCGGCTTGCGCTCAAGCGGATCAAAAACAATTGAAAATCGCGAGGTTTGGCGACAACATGCGGCAGGTGGCGGTGACTGAGGGCGACAAGGTGGAGGCCCAGCGGGTGTTTGGGTATGAGGTGCATGGCTACGGCATGGGCGATTTGGTCGAACATCAAAACGAAATCACCGATGCGCAGGTGGATGCATTGTGTGTCGAATATGACGCGGCCTACGACGTGGCCCAAGCCATGACTTTGGGCGGGGAGCGTCGCGAAGAACTTCGTGATGCCGCGCGCATTGAGCTGGCCTTACGCAGTTTTCTTGAAGCGGGCGATTTTCATGCGTTTACCGATACGTTTGAAAACTTGCATGGTCTTAAACAATTGCCGGGCATTGCCACGCAGCGATTGATGGCCGACGGTTATGGCTTTGGCGGTGAGGGTGACTGGAAAACAGCCGCGTTGTTGCGGGCGATGAAGGTGATGGCCCAAGGCCTTGAAGGCGGGACATCTTTCATGGAGGATTACACCTACCACTTGCATCCACAGGGCTTGCAAGTGTTGGGGGCGCACATGTTGGAAATTTGCCCCAGCATTGCAGCAGGCATGCCGCGTTGCGAAATTCATCCGTTGGGCATTGGCGGCAAGGCCGATCCGGTGCGATTGGTTTTTGACGCACCCGCAGGCGATGCGGTGAATGGTTCGGTCATTGATTTAGGTGATCGCTTTCGTTTGGTCGTGAATCAAGTTGAATCGGTGGTCACCCCTGAGGCCTTGCCCAAGTTGCCTGTGGCCCGGGCCATGTGGAACCCCTTGCCCGATTTAAAAACAGCCGCCGCCGCTTGGATTTATGCCGGGGGGGCTCATCACACCGGCTATAGCCAAGCGTTGGGTGTTGAGCACCTCGAAGATTTTGCCGAAATGGTCGACATGGAATGCTGCGTGATTGATGCCGACACGCAATTGCGAAGGTTTAAAAACGAGCTTCGGTGAACAGCAACCGTTCATGGTTTTCAAGAGGATGTTTTACGCCAAAAATCCTAGAGCGAGAAGAAGCTAAGCGACGAAGTGGGTAACCGTTCACCGTATTAAAATCGCCAAGGCGAACACGAAGGCCCGAAGGCTCAAAGACACGAAGGAAAGCGAAGCATGAACAGCCAAGTCGCCAAGGAAGGCAGGGACTGTCGGGCTAAAGAGACGCGTTCTGAGGGGCACTTCTCAATCGCATCGACTTAATTTCCTCACGCATACCAAGGCTGGAAAACAACGTTTTTAATTTTCTTTTTTGCCTTCCTTGGCTCCCTCACTTGCCCCCTTGGCGGTTCAATTTCCTTTACGTTATCCACAAGCATCCTCTTGAGAATCAGTAAACAGTTGTTTGTTTTCTTCGTGCCTTTGTGCCTTCGAGGCTTCGTGTTCTGCTTTGAGGTTTTTCGACGTAGGCATTGGCTTCAAGGAAGGTGGTCAAAAATGCGTGAACGGTTACGTGCTTTACCCGCCCCAAGAACCGACTTTGTCGTGGGTGGAGGCGTCGGCAACGCGCAGCACCTTGGTGAGTTTTTCGATGGAGTCGGTGAGTCCGCCGGGGCGAGATCGCAGCAACCACAGGGCCTGAAATTCGGTGAGCAGATCGTTGAAGGCTTCGGCTGAGGCGTGAAATTGGCCGTCGCCGCAAGGTGTGACGGTAAGTGAGGCGCCTGCCAGCCGTTCGGCGGCGCGTAGGCAGGCCCAGCGGGCCATTTGGGCGCTCCATGTCATTTCGCGTTTAAGCAATTGTGCTTCAGGTGTGGCTGGGGCATACCGGGCCAAGGTGTCGAGCACGTTTTTGAGTGCAGTGAGTGCGCTTTGCGCGGCCTCGACGCTGACTTTTTGTAGGGGGTCTTCGTTGAGTTCGTTTTCAGGAGAATGTAAAAAGCGGAACCACCATGTTGCATTCGAAAAGCGAACGTCAGACGATTCATAGGCGTTGCTCAGTTGCCACAGGATGGCGCCTAATTCACCGGTGGTTTCGTCGGCGGCAATGCGGCTGATGGCGTCAGGCAGGGTGTCAATGTTGCGGTTGGTGTTCAGTGACCACGCAACGCCTGCGCCATAGGTAAGCCCGAGCCATTGAATGGCCGACGGCTGCCAGTTGCCGTGATCACCCCATTCGGTGATGAGATAGCCCTCGGCGCCGCAAGCGACGGCGGCTTCGGCGCCGTCGCGCAAATTGCCAATGGTGTTTTGGCCACGGCCGGTGAGTGTGCACCAGCTGGAGGTGCCAGGACACACATAAAACCGAACGCCTGCTTTTTGAAATTGTTTGGACTCCTCCATGAATGACTTGGTGGACTCGTAGTTCCAGTTCACCAGCACGGCATTTTTGGGGATGCGTTCGATGAGTTCGGGGTGGTTGAGGATGACATCGCCAAAAAAGATGGGTGTCTTGCCATGTGATTCCACCCGGCCACACAATTTTTGAAGGTAATCGAGGTAGACCGTCGCCTTGCCTTTTTCGTCGCACAGGGCCTTGCTTTTGCCTTGGCCCAAGTCCAAGGTTTCGTCGCAGCCGATGTTGAAAAGTGTTGAATTGGATTTTTCAGCCAATTGGTCGATGAGATCGGCCGACAGTTCAAACGATTCTGAAACGGCAGGGCTTAGCGAGCAGGGGTCGGGCGACCGAAAGCCCCAAGGTGTGTCGTAGCCGTCGGGGCATTCGGCCAAGTGAACGTATTCGGATTTTTTGAGCCAACGTTCCATGTGGCCAAAAACATTTTGGCAGGGCACCAAGTCAATGAATCGCTCGTTGCAATGGGCTTGAATGGTGGCCAGCTCATCGAAGGTGAACGGCGAGGCATCGCGCCAAGCCGCTTCATGGCCGACGTAGGCCACGGTGTGTTCGGTGTAAAGCTGGAACTGATTGATTTTGAGCCGGGCGAGTTTGTCGACGAGTTGCAAAACCGTGGCCAGGGTGGGCAGCCGATCGCGGCTGCAATCAAGCATGTAGCCACGCGTGATGAGGTCGGGCCAGTCTTCTATGGAAAGGCTCGGCACGTTTTTGGGATAGGCCGCGCGCAATTGGTCAAGGGTTTGGCGGCCGTAAAACAGCCCGGCGTCATCGTGGCCCACCAGCGTGACACCGGAGGATCCAATGGTGAGCGTGTACCCTTGGGGGTGAGCGACCTCATCGGGGTCAATGCGCGGGTCGACGAGCATGAGCGCCGAGGTGGGCACCGTTTGGCCCGTCGGGGTGATTTTTTGAGGGGCGGGGTGAAGGTGGGGGCAGAGGTGTAGGTTCATGGCGTGGGTGTCTGGGCAGAAGGCGTGACGTTTACCATAACGTTTTGCCCAGATTGACCGAGTGTGGCAGCTGCTTCATGTTTGTTGCCGTCGGCGTCGGTGACGGTGATTTGGTAATCGCCGAGAAAACCACGCACCGCAAGGGTGCCGTTGGCGTCGGTGGTGCCCGATTCGACCGTCCACCAGTCTTTGTAAACAAGGTCGCGGTAGGCCTTGCCGTGTTTGCGAAGTGTCCAGTCTTGATTGAATAGCGCGGCGTCGGGGCGCCAGTGTTGACCGGCCCAAAAGCCCCACATCACAAAGCCTTGCACCGACTCATGGGCAAACACGGCGGTTAAAAAGTCGCGTTGATAATCGGCTTGCAACTGAGCATCTTGGTGATTGACATCAAACTCGGTCACTTTGATGGGTAGATTGAAATGCGCAAAGCGGTCGAGTGTTTTCCAGACATCTTGGGGCGCGGTGAGGGTGGTGGCAAAGTGGCCTTGCATGCCAATGCCGCCGACGGGTGCTTCGGCGTCGATGAGGTCTTGAATGGTTTGGCGAAACTGAACGGCATGTTTGGTGTCGCGTCCACCTGCGGTGAGAATGTCGTTGTCGTTGATGTAAAGCACCGCGTCGGGGTGCGCTTCGCGGGCGAGTTTGAACCAGTCGCCCATGATTTCGTCGCCATAAAGATCCATGATGTCGTGGTTGCTGTACGCCTCATTAACCACGTCCCAATCGTCGAGGGTGTCGCGGTAGAGCGTGACCATGCTGGTGACGCGTTCTTCGAGCACCTTACGCATGGCGGGCAGGTCTGACTTTAACGCCTTGGCTTCGTCAGAGATCCATCGCCAGCTGGGCCACATTAAAACGTGGCCGCGCATGGTGATGTGGTGTTCTCCAAGCCATGCCAACGCTTGGCCAATTTGTGTTGGGGTGCCGGTGCCGTAGTTGTTCCATTTAAGGGCACTTTCAAAAACACCTGAGTTGAAGTTTTTTTGAAGCTCTTCGCGATAACGTTCGCCGTCGGCACCGCTTTGTAAAAGACGACTCACTGCAAAGGCGCTTCCGAAAGGAAAGGCGTGGCGGGTCATCTCGACGTTGACCTTTGCGTCCGGAAGGGGTTGGCCGTTGGCGTCAAGCACGGTGATTTTAAGGTCGCCTTTGCGTAACGCGTCGATGCGCTGCTGGGCTTCGGCCCGCCAGGGGGCGTCGGGGGCGCGGCCTTCGTAGGCAACATCGCTGTTGGGCAGGGTTTTGAGGTCGTGGTCGGGGCCGTAGTTAAGCACCTGAAAATTGGCGATTTCTAAAATTTGGTCGGCGAGGGAGAGGTGAAAGCCTGCCATGGCTTGTCCCTTGGCGTAGGTGCCCTTGGCGATGAAAGGGAGGTTGATCTGTGTCCATTCGCTGCCTGCTCCCACACGCACCATGGCGCTTTTTTGCCAATCGGGTTGGCCTTGCTGGAAGATGAAGTTGGCCAAGCCTTGGCCGGTCATCGATTTTTTGCAGCGCATTTGAAAACGCGCGAGCAGCACGTCGCCTTGGGTCACGGCGTGTTGGTTTTTCACCACCATGCCCATGTCCCATGCGCTTTTGCCTTCGATGACTTCGACTTGTAGAGCTTGGTCTGCGGGGGCGGCGGCATCAAGGTCGACAAGGTTGAGTTTGATGTCGCGGGTGAGTGCGCCGGTGGGAAAGAAACTGGCCAGCGAGCTGGCAGGAACGGTTTCGCTTTGGATGGCGTCAGGATCAGGGTTGGAGTCGAGGGCTTGGGCGAAGCTGGGTAAGCAAGGCAGCAGTGCAGTTAGCAGGAATAGCAGCGTGGCGAGCGGAGAGGAAAAACGTGTGGATGTCATGAGCGTGGGGTTGGGTGTTGGAGGTGTGGTGTGTGTCGGTGGGGGAAGGCTGGGGCGATAGGGGTGTGGCAATTAGTTGTCGGTGCACACGTTTTCTTGTTTAAGCTCGGTGCCGTCGGCAGAGAAAGGGACCGATGCGGCGTGGCTGTCGGCGTAGAGGAAGGTGCCAATGGTGTTGTCGATGTGGCGGCCGCGAATGTTGGCGTTAGCGCCTGCGGGGATGAGGCCAGCGGTGGATACATCAACATTGGGGCCAGGGTCAACTGGGTCGCCGGGGGCGTAGGTTCCGTGGGCGGTACGCAAGCGACTTGCACTGAAAGCGCTGTTGTCCATGGCGATTGCTTCGGCACCGTACCCCACGGCGTTTTTATCCACTTCCCTTTGGACACCATCGAAAATCATGATGATTTTTGAGCCGCGAAGGATGTTGCTTAGTCGAACGCGGCTTGGGAGTTTGAGCCACGGTTCTGAGATGGGGCGTTTGGGATTGACAAACAGTCGAGGGTGGGCGGAATAAGTCAAAAAGTTGGAGAGGGGGTCGAGATTGGATAGGGCCTCGGGACACGTGAACACTTTGCGCGTGGAGGCTGCCACGCTGCCGCCTTGCTCAGAAAAGGTTTTTCCTTTTACCCCCATGTAGTTGGCGAGCAGGACTGAAAAATTGGTGGTGATGGGATCGTTGATGCTCGGCGGCAAAACACCTTTGTAATCGGTTGCATAAGCGTAGGTGGCCACACCCATTTGTTTGAGGTTGGTCAGGCAAACCGAAAGCTTGGCGGTTTTGCGTGCCGAACCAAGGGCGGGTAGCAATAGGCCAATCAGCAGTGCGATGATGCTGATGACCACCAGCAATTCGATGAGGGTGAAGCCTGCGGGGTGGCGAGAAGAGAAGGTGCGTTGTCGGAGGGTGGGCATGGCGTTGGCCTATCTTGAAAATAGGAAAAAGGAGGCGGATGAATCGAAAGGGCGAGCGTGCTCTGTTAAGAAGACGCCGCCGAATGGGGGGCGCGTTTAGGGATCAGGTGTTTCAATGATTTGAAGTTGACGAATTTCAACATTCAGCGGGGTGGTGCTGCCGTATACCGATTGAATTTGCCATTGGGTGAGGTCGTAGTTGGCAATGCCGTCGCCGTCGTTGGGAAAGCCTGCGTCTTTGCCGGGGTTGCGTTGGTCGGCATCGGTTTCGCTGATGGGCAAAAGCAGTTCCGAAAAACCATCGGTGGTTTCGGTGGCGGGGGTATCGGTTTTAACGAAAAACTTGTACTGCTCGCCTGCATCGGGGCCGTCTTTGTCGGTGAGGACAAGAATGAATTTGTCGGCTTGGTTGTCTTCTAAAAACTTGTATTCGACACGCAGAAGGTGGCCCTCTGCTTCAAAGGTGGCGGGCGATTCGCCCACGAGGTTGCGGCCGACGATGCCGAAAATGCCCATGGAACCATCGCTGTCTTTTTCGGCATTGATGGTGAACGACGAGCCGGTTTCATTGATGACGCCGGGGCCGCTGAAGTCGAGGTATTTAAAGCCCGCAGGCGAAGAGCCGAAGAGCGAATCGGATTGGGGGCCGTCGTACAAATCGACGGTTTGCGCTTGTGCGTGGGCGGGTGCAAAGGGGAAGGCGGCTGCGCAAAGAGCGAGGCCAAGAACGTGCGTGAGGCGTGTGTTGTGTTTCATGTTTATTTCTTTCGTAAAAAAAGGCGGGAGTGTGGTGCCTAGCTCATGGGTTTGGCCAGGCGAAAAACAAGCAAATCGTGTGCGTAAGGGTTAAGCCTGCGGAGGAGGTGTTGTCGATTCCCTTTCAATGAGCGTGGGCGTGATGGTGATTTCGCTTTGAAACTCGGGCGGCATGGCGGCGGGGTTTGACTCCAAGAGAGTCAAAAGCATTTGCCCGCCCACGCGGCCGATTTCGGCAGAGTGAACAGCCACGCAGGTGAGTGCGGGGTCGAGTTCGGCGACGGGAAAAACATCGTTGAACGTGGCCAAGCTGACTTGCGTGGGGACGTCAACACCTGCCCGTCGAAGCACACGCAAGGCTTGCACGGCTTCAACGTGTGAATAGCAGATGACGGCGGTGGGGTGAACGCTCATGCTTGCCCATGCCTGGGCAAAGGCATCGGCGTTGCCTTCAAAGCATTGCGGCTGGGCGTCTTTGAAGCCTGAGTTTCGCATGCATTGCAAAAATCCGGTTTGACGTTCGCCAATGCTGTAGTGCGGGGTTTCGCGTTGCGTGTCGGTGAACATTAGGATGTGTCGGTGGCCTAAATCTAAAAGATGTTGCGTGAGCAGGGTTGCTCCGTGGCGATCGTCGACGCTAATGGATCCGCTGGCCAAGGCCGAGTGGCCGTTAAGCAATACGACGGGGCGATTGCTGCGTTGGATCAGAGGCGCGGCTTTTTCAGGAAAGCTGTGAAGGCAAATGCAGCCATCGACACGTCCGCCCAAGAGATCGTCTTCCCAATGATTGGTTTCATCCACGGCGACCAAGGTTAAGTGGTAGCCGTGTTGACGTAGGGTGGCGGCGAAGGTTTTTACGATTTGGTGATACACACTGTCAAGGATGGGGAGTGTGCCTTCATAAAGCAGGCCGATGGTCATGGACTTGCCGCTGGCCAGTGCCCGCGCTTGGGCGTTAACGCGGTAGCCCATCTCTTGGCTGACGGTTCGCACACGTTGTTGTGTTGCCGGACTTAGCGGGCAGTCTTCGGCGCTCATCGAGAGTGCGCGGCTAACGGATGCTTTGGACAGGTTGCATCGCTTGGCAATGTCGGCCAAGGTCACGGGGCTGGCCGCGGCATTTTGTGAAAGGCCAAGAGGGCTGGGCATGACGGTTGATCCAAAAAAGAAAAAGAGGTTGGGTTGATGCAGTGAAGGCGGCAGATGTTTACCCCCTTTATTGTAAGCGACAAGGCTTGGAGTGCAATCGGTTGCAGTGTATTTTTTAAGATTGCAGGGGTGTTTTTTTTGTGGGGTGGTTTTTGTGAATACAGAAGGTGTTGTGAGGGGCAAAAAAAAACCACGCCCCCAAGGACGTGGTTTTTTTGGAGGTATCAGGTTGACGCCTGTGGGATTAGTCACGCGATTGACGGCGAGCCAAGAGGCACAAGCCGCCTAGGCCCAAGAGTGCCAGCGATGCAGGCTCGGGAATGGTGGTGACGTTGAACTCGACATTGCGGATGAATGCCGAGAGGTTGCCGCTTTCGCCCGCGCCGTTGCCTTGCTCAAGGTGGATTTCAAACTGTGCATAGTTGGCATCAAAGCCGGTGGGAACGATGCCGGTGTAGCTGACGGTTTGGTAGGCACCGGTGACGCTTTGATCGGCGCCATCGTTGTAGCCCACGATTTCTTGGCTGCCGCCGCCCGCCCAGAGGCCGAAGTTTTCATAAAACTTAACGCGCGGCACATCTCGTTTGAAGTTTTTCCCCGTGGTGGGCAGGAAAATTTCGTAGGTCAACTCGAAGGTTTCAGCATCGGTATCAATGGCGAATAAACCCTGCCCTGTGCCGCTGAGGCTTTGGTGCCGAATTTTGCCATTCCAGTTGTTGGGTGGATCGCCGGTGACGATGAGTTCTTGTCCCGTGCCCGGGGTGGTGGCGCTGTCGCCCACGGTAAGCGTCAAGCCTTCGCCGCCTCCGGCAAACATGTTGGTGCCATCTACGCTGGAATACGCGTTAATGACGGCCGCCGAAGAGGACGTTGCGATAGCGAAAATGCCTGCAGTGATGAAGGTGTGTGCGGTGATGTTCATGGTGGATTCTCCAGGAGGCCGGTTAAAAGGGTAAGAGGCGGATTCGTTGTTGAAAGCGAAAAGGCAGTGCAACCGGTTACACTATAAGCCCGTTTACTGGAAGAAGCAACCTCCAAAAGGGCAGAAGGGTTTAGTTTTTGAAAATAATGTGGGGTTCGAGATGTAAATCGCTTTGATGACGGACGATCGGCGTTCATTTTGGTTATTCGGTCAATTCAAGAAAACTTCGGCCGTGTGCGGGGCAATGGCCGATGGTCAGGCACTTGCCCGCTTGCCTTGCCCTGGAGCCTTCCGTATGACCCCGCCTGCATCTGATCGAACATCGTCAGCTCAACACGAAGCAGCCTCGGCCTCGCAGCGTCGCCGCACATGGGGAGTGGCGGGGACCATTTACGGCGGCATTCTTTTGGTTGCCTTGGCGGGGGTTCATGGCACGTTGGGTGGGGCAGACACGCAGGCCGGGGCGGCCGCATGGGATCGGGCGACTCGGGAGAACGCAGGAGTAAAACGCAAGGCAGAGACTTCGGCGGTGGTGTTGGCGGCACCTCGTTCTTCGGTGGCCACGGTGGTGGTGCGAGAAGAAGCGGTCTTGGCGTCTGAGCATGCGGCGGGTTCTAACAACGCGGTCAACCCTTTGGCTCGAACATCGCCACCCGCGACAAAATTGGGTGAAGACGCTCTGCTGGCTCTTCCACAAGAAGAAGGGGGGAACTGGCCCCGCACCATGGAAAGTGCGACGCGTGATTTGAGTCCGCATTTGGCCTATGGGCGTCTTTATGGGGCGCCTGGCGGCTCGCGCATTGTTTATCTCATTGATGTATCGGGTTCGCAGGTGGACACCTTGCCGTTTGTTCAGCAAGCCCTTCAGCAAGCCATTCGATCGCTCACCCCCGAACAGTCTTATGCGGTCATGTTTTTTAGTGACGACACCGTGGTGGAAGCACCACCGGCGGGTATGAAGTATGCAACGACCCGTGCCATTGTCGAAACCAATCGTTTCATCGATCCACAGTCGGGTGAAATTGTGGCGACAGGGCCGCCCAGTCCCGAGGGTGCGATTCGTCGGGCCATGGCCTATCAGCCCGACACGGTGGTGCTGCTAAGTGACGGAATCACGGGCCGCCGCCACCCCTTGGCCGACCGAGCCCGTGTGCTGGCACTGATTGACGCCGCAAACATGGGGCACGCGGTGTTTCACACCATTCAAGTACGCGATGCCGATCCCTTGGCAAACGCCCAGCGTCGTGGCACACTGGAAATGATTGCAGCTCGAACTGGCGGGGTGTACCGCTTTGTGGCCGACGATGATTTGCCGGTGCGGTAAGAAAAAAGAAAAGTAAATCTGTGCTGTGGGGCGGTGTGGGGCGGTGTGGGGTGTGGGTTTAGGATCCCATCCGAATGGCTTTTCCCTCAGCCCCTTCGATGATGTGGGATGCGCCACTTTTTGACTGCCCGCTTACCCGACACGTCGGCGGCTTGAACGTCGACCACGCCACGCCACAAGGCCTAAAAACACACCGCCCAATAGGCCGCCACCCAATGCACTGCGGTCGGGGTCCACGTCGGCCACAGCGTCTTCCTTTGGCACGGGGGTTTCTAAGAGGTTGAGCGTGTCTTCTTCTCGCTCTTGCAAGGCCTCTTGCAGCACTTCATTGC
>JAZGFZ010000160.1:0-2942 GCA_036480015.1 Algisphaera sp.
GCCAGCCCGACACAAGCGCCATCCCAATTTTTTTGCCGTTGACCACGACAAAACAGAAGCCTTGACGACGTATCATTGGCCTTCATTCTGCCTACACGCCACAATCACACCATGCCCCCCGCCGCCCCCCACGACACCTCCGCAGCGTCTCACACCGTTGAAACAACACGGGCTTCTGTTCCGCGTCTCATCGCGCCGCACCTGCTTTTTATCGCGGGCATCGCCCAAATTTCACTCGACCATCTTTGCCCCCTCGTCGAACTTTTGTCCACACCATGGACCCTGTTGGGCTGGATTTCTATTTTGCTTGGCATTGCCATTCAAATCACGGCGGTCATTCATTTTCGGTGTCACCGCACCTCCATTTTGCCACACCGCCCCAGCCAAGCATTGGTCTCTGGCGGGGTGTACGCCTTCACCCGCAACCCCATGTACTTGGGCATGGTTCTCATTCTCATAGGCGGGGTCATCATCGGCGGCTCCCTTTCGCCTGCCATTGTTCCCCCACTCTTCGTTTGGGCGATCAGCCGCCAATTGATTCCCTTCGAAGAAACCATGCTTGAACAGCAATTCGGCAACGCCTACAACCAATACCGCCAGCGCGTTCGGCGTTGGATTTAAATCTCCCCGTCTTAAAACACAACACACAATCAATCTTTCCCATGCCGCCAGCCTCCCCCGCCGAACACGCCACCCCTTGTGCCCAGCGCATCGACATTCTCACTCTTTTTCCTGAGATGTTCCCCGGCGTACTGGGTTCAAGCATTCTTAAGCGCGCCGCATCGCATGTGGCCAACCCCGCCAATCCCGATCAAGTGCGCCCCCCCGTGGTCGCGTACCACGTGCACAACATTCGCGATTGGTCTGCCGATGCCAAACACCACCGCGTCGACAGCCCGCCTTATGGCGGCGGGCCAGGCATGGTCATGCAATGCCAACCCGTGTGGGACGCCGCGCAAGCCGTCGCGGCCATGGGCCACGCGGCTTCATCGCAAAACGCCCAACATCCGCCGCCACCTCCGCGCCGTATTTTCGTGACTCCCAAAGGCAAACCGCTTACGCAAAAAATGTGCGCCAGCTTCGCCCAAACCCCGCGTCTCACGATTCTTTGCGGGCATTACGAAGGCCTCGACCAACGTGTTCTTGATCGCCTGCGCGACGACGCCGCAGGCGGCGGACTCGAAGAAGTAAGCCTGGGAGACTTTGTGCTTTCAGGCGGCGAGTTGCCTGCATTGGTGCTCATCGACGCCATTGTGCGTCTTCTTCCGGGCGCCTTGGGCCATGCGTCCTCCGCCCACGAAGACAGCTTCAGCGCTGGCGCCAATCACTTGCTTGACCACCCGCACTACACCCGCCCCGCCACGTGGGAAGGCCACGACGTTCCGCCCGTTCTTATGAATGGCAACCACGCAGCCATCGACACATGGCGAACCAAGGTTGCTCGCGAACTCACCCAAGAACGCCGCCCCGATCTTTTGGGCTTGGCCTCCACCGCCAACAACGCCCAAGCCCCTTTGGTCGTCATTCGCGACGCAACCGCAGCAACCGCAGCACGCACCGCAGAACAAGAAGCCATCCTCGCCGTCCACCACGCCGCCTTTCCCGCCGACGAAGCCGACGCCATCGTAAAACTCACCACCGAGCTGCTCGACGGCCCCGACGCCCCCATCTCCATCGTGGCCCAACACGGCAGCCAGCACGACGCCCCCATCGTCGGCCACGTGCTACTCAGCATCATGACCCACCAAACCGAGCCCTCTTGCCGAGGCCTGCTCGCCCTAGGGCCCCTCGCCGTTCTCCCCAGCCATCAAAACCGTGGCATCGGCCGCGCCTTGGTGCGCGAAGCCATCCGCCAAGCCCAAGATGTTCGCGCCGGACGCCTTTTTGTGCTTGGCGATCCCGCCTTTTATGGCCCCCTGGGCTTCACGCCCGCCCTGGCCCAAGGCTTTACCACCCCCTACGACGCTGAAGGCGACGCCGTCCAAACCCTCGATTTAGGCCCTCGACGCCCCATTCCCCCCGGCCACGTGCTTTGGGCCCAACCCTTTACCCACCTGTCATGAACAAACAAACCCTCTTGACTAGGTGAAAACCCGCTTTTGCACCGCCGCCCTTTGCCCATTCGACAAAACGCCGGTATTCGCTAAACTATGCGGCTCGCCACAAGCGCCCGCTTGATTGGCCCTTTTTGCCCGCTACCCCAGCCGCACCCCGGCTCCAGCCCCTGTGAACGCCATGAGCGACGCCATCATTGCCGCCGTCCAAAAAAGCCAGCTTAAAACCGACCTGCCTGTCATTCATGTTGGCGACACCGTCGACGTGCACGTGCGCATCATCGAAGGTGAAAAATCGCGCGTTCAGGTTTTCCAAGGTGTGGTTCTCAAAAAACAAAACGGTGGACTTGAAGAAACCTTCACCGTCCGCCGCATCGTCGCCAACGAAGGCGTCGAGCGAACCTTCCCCATGCACAGCCCACGCATCGACAAAATCGATATCGTGCGCCGTGGCGATGCCCGCCGTGCCAAGCTCTACTACCTTCGCGACCGCGTGGGCAAGAAGCGTCGCCTCCGCGACCGCCGCCGTGGTCTCGGAACCGTCGTCAAGCAAGAAACCGCCGCCGCCGAATCGGCCAAGTCTGCTGCCGCCAAGTAGAACGGGCCTCCACCCCGTTACCGCTGCCGACCCCAAAAGTCGAGTCGCCAAAATCAACACACACCAAGCCCCGCCCCGCCCGGCGGGGTTTTTTGTTGTGCGCAACGGGCTGAAAGCCCGTTCCACGGGGGATGGGTTTTCACCTCACCCTTGAAGGTGGAACCCACAACCCCGACGCCCCGCCCTTCGACTTTCTTCAAAAGGTCTACCTGCCCATGCTTTCCCGCATGGGAATGCACGCCACCGCCACCCTTAACCACCACGGCTTTTACCCCGCCGGAGGTGGCCGC
>JAZGFZ010000161.1:0-5860 GCA_036480015.1 Algisphaera sp.
CCCGCTTCACTAAGGTTAAGCCCCAGCACCACGCGTGCATGCTCTTGCAGTTCGGCAAGCAAGGTGAGCACCCCGCGCAAATCGTCAGCGGTGCGTTTGGCAGGGTCGGCCAAATCCACAAACAAATACGGCCGTTGCGACCCGCCAGGGGTTTCTGAAAGCACTTGGCCAATCGCCCGATACACCGATTCAATCCGATTGAGCATGGTCCAATTGGTGGCCCCAATCAGCCGACTTTTTTGAACCACCTCGGCAAACGCCGGGGCTCCCATGGCCGCCCGCACCGCGTCGTAATCCAGCCCGCTCACACTGGCATATTTACCAAGCATCAATTTGCCGTCATTAAATTCCAGCGCATCGGTAAAACCCGGCTCCGCCACACTGTGCACATCGGCCTTTGTGGCAAAATCGACAAACACCGGATGCAATGCCGGGTGCCCCAACGCCCCGATGTACGTCACATCTGCCCCGCCCGCGGCCATGGCGTTGGCCATGATCGGCCCATTGCCACCGAGTTTTTCCAACGTGGTCACCAGCTCGTAATTGCTGCTTTGCCCCGCTTTGGCTGAAATGCGTGCCCCAAAGTCGGCAATCGTGGGAATGGTGGTGAAATCATCCACGTCATTGCGTTTGTCCACCACTGAAATAATCGAATCCACAAACCCGTCAAAGCCAATTAACACCGGCGTGGGGTCAGGGCGGGCGGCAAAAGCCCGAAGGCCCGTTGCCGCCGCACGGGCAGCAGCAGAACGATCGGCAGGGCTCAACGAAGTCAAAGGGGATGTACTCATGGCTCCAAAATACTAAAACCTGCCCCACCCCGGGCAACACGCCAAAGATGCCCTGCCTCCGCGTAAACTGAAGGTCCTATGAAATACGACTTCCAAACCATTGAAAACAAGTGGCAAACCCGCTGGGCCGATGAAAAAACCTTCCGTGCGCCCAACCCCGGCGATCCGGGATTCGACCCTGCCAAGCCCAAATATTACGTTTTAGACATGTTTCCCTATCCCTCGGGCGTGGGGCTGCATGTCGGCCACCCCCTGGGCTTCATCGCCACTGACATCACCGGCCGCTACAAAACCATGCGCGGCTTCAACGTGCTGCACACCATGGGCTTCGACGCCTTTGGCCTGCCCGCCGAACAATATGCCGTCGAGCACAATGTCCACCCGCGACTCACCACCGAAAAAAACATCGAGAACATGGTCCGCCAGCTCAAACAACTGGGCTTTGCCTACGACTGGGACCGCAGCCTTGCCACCACCGACCCCACGTTCGTCAAGTGGACCCAGTGGATCTTCCTCCAGCTGTACCACAGTTACTACGACCCCATCGCCAACAAAGCCCTGCCCATTTCGACCTTAGTTGAAAAACTAGAGGCCGAAGACTATTACCTCAAAATCGATGGCGGCCTGCAATGGTCAGGCGACGATGAAAACCTCGATGCCATCGCCGGCACACCCATCGGCGTGCGCAAATGGCAAGAGCTTTCCGCCGACCAACAAACCCGCCTGCTCGACGAATACCGTTTGGCCTACCTGGCCGATGTCGAAGTCAACTGGTGCCCACAGCTTGGCACCGTGCTGGCCAATGAAGAAGTCACCAACAACAACCGCAGCGAGCGAGGCAACCACCCTGTGGTTAAACGCCCGCTTAAACAATGGATGTTGCGCATCACCGCCTACGCCGACCGGCTCATCAACGATCTTGATCTGGTGAAATGGCCCGAGTCGGTCAAACTGCTTCAGCGCAACTGGATCGGCAAAAGCATTGGCGCCCGGGTTAACTTCAAAGTCAACGGCCCCAATGACGCCCCAGACGAAACCATTCGTGTGTTCACCACCCGGCCCGACACTCTTTTTGGCGCCACCTACATGGTGCTGGCCCCCGAGCACGAGCTGGTCGATGTCATCACCACGCCCGATTACGCCGCCGACGTTGCGGCCTATCGCAAAAATGCCATTGCCAAAACCAGCATCGATCGTCAAAACGACACCCAAGAAAAAACGGGTGTCTTCACCGGCGCCCACGCCACCAATCCCGTCAACGGCCAAGCCATTCCCATTTGGATCGCCGACTACGTCATGATGGGCTATGGCACCGGCGCCATCATGGCCGTTCCCGCCCACGACACCCGCGACCACGCCTTTGCCAAAACCTTCGACCTGCCCATTGTCGAAGTCGTTCAATCACCTAAAAAGCACAACATTCAAGACCACGCCTTCACCGGCAGCGGGCCCTTGGTCAATTCTGCCAACCACCGAGTCGATCTCAACGGCCAAGACGTCGCCGAAGCCAAAAAATGCATCAACCAGTGGCTTGCACACGCCAACGTCGGTGCCCCCACCACCAACTACCGCCTGCGTGATTGGCTGTTCAGTCGCCAACGCTACTGGGGCGAACCCTTCCCCATTCTTCATGGCCCCAACGGTGAAATTCGCGCCGTCGACGCCGCCGACCTGCCCGTCGAGCTTCCTGAAATGGAAGATTTCAAACCCACCGGCAGCGACGACCCCAACGCCCCGCCCGCCCCACCCTTGGGCCGCGCCGACGACGACTGGAAAAAAGTCACCCGAAACGGCATTCAATACACCCGCGAACTCAACACCATGCCCAACTGGGCCGGAAGCTGCTGGTACTACCTGCGCTATTTAGACCCTCAAAACACCCAGCGATTCGTCGGCACCGAAGCCGAAAAATACTGGATGGTTTCAGAGAAAAAAGACGGCACCCCCCATGCAGGCGGCGTCGATCTTTACGTCGGCGGCGTCGAACACGCCGTACTGCACCTTTTGTACGCCCGATTTTGGCACAAAGTGCTTTTCGACTTGGGCCATGTGTCCACCTGTGAACCCTTTGGCAAACTCTTTAGCCAAGGCTACATCCAAGCCTATTGCTACCGCGACGAGCGCGGCATGCCCGTCGAATCCGCCCAAGTCATCAACCAAGACGGCAAACCTGCCGCCGATGTTCAAGGCACCGCCAACCAACAATTCACCTACGAAGGCCAACCGGTTACCGAAGAGTTCGGAAAAATGGGAAAAAGCCTCAAAAACGCCATCGGCCCCGACGACGTTTGCACCCAGTACGGCGCCGACACCCTGCGCCTTTATGAAATGTACCTAGGCCCATTGGATCAAAGCAAAGTGTGGAACACCCACGACATCGTTGGCGTGCATCGCTTTTTGAACCGGCTTTGGCGCAACCTCATCAACGAAGAAACCGGCGCAAGCAACGTCACCCGCGACAACCCCAGCGACGAACTCAAACGAGCCACCCACGCCACCATCAAACGCGTCACCGACGCCATGGAAGGCATGCAGTTCAACGTCGCCATTGCCGCACTCATCGAGCTCAACAACCAACTGGTTCCGTTGCCCACCACCCCCGAGTGGGTCGCCGAAACCATAATTCGCCTGCTCGCCCCCCTTGCCCCCCACGTGGCCGAAGAACTCTGGGAACTCACCGGCCACCACCTGCCCAACGACAGCGTCGCCTTCGCCGAATGGCCCGAGCACGATCCCGCCATGCTCGTTTCTGACACCACCGAATACCCCGTTCAAGTCAACGGCAAAATGCGCGGTAAAATCACCGTGCCCGCCGACGCCAGCGACGACGACGTGGTTGAAGTCGCCAAGCAAGAACCCAACGTCGCCGAACACCTCGAAGGCAAAACCCTACGCAAAGCCATCGTCGTCAAAGGCCGCATGGTCAATTTGGTGGTGGGCTAAGCACCCCCAACACGTCACTTAGCCCTCACAAAGGAAATCGCATGGCATCGCTCCCTCTCAGAACGTGTATGAGAACCCTGCCTGGCTTCGCCCGTCCAGCGAATCGGGCTCGGGCCGACAACAGACTTCTCACATACATTCTCAAGTCACTCCTCTGCTTTTTCTCAATGCTCGTGGGGCTTACCGCATTTGCCAAAGACGCCAAAGAACTCCCCCAGCCCTACCTCGACACCTACGCGCAAACCTTCACCATCGAATTTGAAAACGCAGCGGCCGCCCAAAAAGCCAAGCTCGCAATCCTTCCGATGTATGAAGGCAAAGAACTCGCCGTCACCTGCCGCTGGGACGATAACGCGTACGAAGCCAACCCCAAAGTGGCCCAAATGACCCAAGACATTGGGCTCAAAGGTACCTTTTTTCTCAATGGCCTCCAGCAAAAAAGCGACGCCACACAATTTGAAGCCATGGGCAAAGCCTGCCTCGACGCTGGCCACTCCTTGGGCACCCACGGCACCACACACTCGCCCACCAGTGTTCTCAACCCCAACTATCTCTCCGAAGAATTTCTTCGCTCACGCATCCTCATCGAGCAAACCTTCAACACCACCGTCAATGCCCACGCATGGGCCTTCATGGATGCCGGCGGCAAATACTTCATGGACGACGGCCACGCCTTGGTGGGCGAAGTCATGTTTCGCGCAGGCCTTATTTGCAGCGCCCAACAATATGGCAACACCTACAAAAACCAACACCTTTGCCCCAGCATTGGCCTGGATTACAACAACCACAAAGAAAAACTTTCAACCGAAACCTTTGTCAAACGCCTAGAAAACCTAAAGCCCGAATCCGAACCGTCCATCTACGTCATGCCCATTCACGCCGCGTGGTACAAAGACTTCGATTCTGAAATCACACAAGCCAAAACCGTCACCGGCAATGCCAAGCATTGGTACTGCGACATCAGCGAATACTCGGCTTACCGAAACCAAGTGCTCCGCACCGAAATCAAAAGCAAAAAAGCAGGCAAAACACTTGAGGTCACCCTATCGCGTCCCGTGCTACGCGACCTTAACAACGCCATCGCCCTGACCTTCTGCATCGAAGGCTGCAAAGCCAGCGACATTGCTGCCATCACCCCCACGCAAGCCACCGCCACACAAATCAAAGGCAGTGACACCTACCGCTTTGCACTCACCCACGACGCCGATCAAGCCTTACCCACCCACGTTGGCGCCGTGTTCAACGAACAAAACGAAACCGAACTTCTCAGCGATCCAAACTTCGCCGCTCTGCAAGGCGTCTTGTCTCTCAAAGACAACACGCTTCATTGGACCCTTGAAAACACCTCCGATGAAGCACTCAGCAACGTTCGCCTCACCTTCCGCTTGCCCTACGCCTATGCCGACGGCGTGCAAACCGTAACGCTCGACAACTTGGCCGCAGGTGAAACCGCAACCAACACACTCAAAATCAAAACCCAAACCGACGACTACCGCTTTTTGTGTGGCGTGCCCTTCTTTGTGCTGCAAGTCGACGCTTCAAATGAAAGCGACCCCCGCAACGCCGTTCGCTTCTACCTCACCACCTCGGGTTCCGAAACACCCCTCAGCCCGAAATACCCCAAAGGCAACTTCGCCATTCTTGGCCCCATTCCTGACGCCCAATGGAACGACGACCTGCCCCAGGCCGTGGTTGCAAAACCCAACGCTCCGTTGGTTTTAAAAGATGGCACCCAGCTCACCTTCTCCACCCAAGAGCCCAGCCCTGCGCTCATGGAAGACCTCCCCAACCATGCACGCATCGTCGACGGCCACGCCAACCACTGGGAAGCCGAAATGGTGCTCACCACCGGCACCATGATGTGGCTGGGCGAGCCGCGCTATGGGCACTGGATCCTTCGCAGCCAAATCAGTTCCGCCAAAAGCCAAAAGGTTTACCTTCTGGGCGACGATGGCGTGCAACAAGTTTTCGTCAACGGCAAAGCCATCAAGCAAGAAGAATCAGCCGAAGGCTGGAACTGGGAACCCGCCAAACGAACCCGCTTCTTGTGCCCACTCAAAAGAGGCGCCAACGACTTTGTCGTCGTGTCCAGTGCCGGCAAAAAGAACACCTTCTTTTCCAAACAA
>JAZGFZ010000162.1:0-10262 GCA_036480015.1 Algisphaera sp.
AGATAGGGGATAGCAATTAGGGGTTAGCAGTTAGCAAGACGCAAGCGAACGGGTGTGTCGCCTGAAAAATCGTAGTCGTTTACTCTTTTTTACCCGCCATGGCCGACGCCCTTTTGGTGGCCATTCCCGCGAAGGCGGGAACTCAGAATAGTACGCGAAGGCGGGAACTCAGAATAGTACGCGAAAGCGGGAACTCAGAGTAGTACGCGAAGGCGGGAATGACAGAAACCAAGCGGGCCTGCCTCTTGCTAACGGCTACTTGCTAATCCCTAACTGCGATCCCCCTCCTGCCTTTCTTGGCGTCTTGGCGTCTTGGCGTCTTGGCGTAAAGCTTCTCCGCGACACCTCTTCGCCCAAAACGATGAACGGTTACCCCAAAAGCCGCATAAGCCCCATCGCCGTAACTCCTCTTTAAAAAAAACATGGCATTCAAGCCAAAACCGGCGACTCCAACGGCACCGGGCACACGTCCTTGCGCCCGCAACCCCCGCAATGCTCACCCTCCCACAGCGCATTAAAACGCCCCAGCACAGCGTCCACCAAGTCTGCGTCTTCGCTGGTCACCCCCCATTCAAAGTTTCGCCGTGTGGGCCCCTTCGCACCCAATCCTGCACCCGTTAGGTTGGCCGATCCCAAATACAGCCACCCCGCATCCACCACCACCGCCTTGGCGTGCAAACGTGGGCAACGGCGAATCACCAAATTTTTGGGAAGCCGCTTGCGTTTTTGAGCCGCCTTCAACTGCGCAATCGCCGGACCACTGGGCACCCCGGCATGCAACACCCGCACCTCCACGCCTTTCTTCGCAAGCCGAATCAAGTGCTCCACAATCGACGGCGCCTTGCGGCCCCCGCCCTGTTCAGGCACCAACATCGCTTTAAAGTCCGCCGTCGAAATTTCCAAACTCGATGTCGCTCGCAACATCGCATCGCGCACCACCGTTTTTAAATGCTCCGCGTCAAACACCAGTTCCACCCGCCCCGCGGGCAATCCGACATCTGGCAGTAATTGAAGGTCGTGATTTTCCATTGCAACCACTTTATCCCACCAGCGTGCAACCGCTTGGCTCGCTATCAATGCGACATAAAAGGTCCAATAACAACACATCCCCCTCCCCCTCCCCAACCGGATTAACCCCACCTCAAAATCCACCGATACGCCTTATGACGTCTGTTCCATTTGCAACGTCTGACCCGCCTTTCCTTTACATCGGCTACCCATGCGCACACCCAAACACCCGCTTTCATCTGACTCCCCTTTCGCAGGCCTTGAAGCCCTCGAAGAACGCCAGCTTATGTCGGCAGTCACCTTTCCCAGCGCTGCAGGCTTGGTGTTTCAAACCGGCGGCCCCAGTGCCTTGGTGGGCTTTGGCGACTGGTACACCAGCACCGTCAACTCGCCCAATGCCTCCGATTTCAGCAACAGCACCGATCGCGCACACTATCTTTTTGTGCAAGTCACCCAAGCCATGCTTGATGCCTCCCCCACAGGCAAAGTCACCATCACCGTCAATGATGCAGAAAGCGCCACCGACCCCGCCAATCCGCTCGACCAAGACGAACCTCGCGGCACCTCCGACCCCACCCGCTACCGACTGCTTGACGCCACCCGAACCACCGTGGTCGATCCCGGCGCCGTCATGCCCTCAGGCACAGCAGATAACACATCTGTTTCCTTTGACGTCAACGTCGTGGGCGGCTATTTCGTCGAATCACTCACCGGCGCCTCGGTGGTGTACAACCCCGGCGAAGCAGGCTACGACACACTCGACGACCTGAACGACGATGACAACGCCTACAGCCTGACCGTCTCCGAAGAAGGCGGCCTCATTGGCCAATACCAAGCCTCGCTTCAACAAGATGTGGTGGCCAGCCGCAGTCTGTACTTTTTAGTGAGCCCCGGCACACCCGAACTTTTTTTACGCAACTTTGACCTCGACAACGGCGCCAGCGCCGTGAACTATGTCAAGCCCGACGGCACCGTCATCGAAGGCACCGTTTCAGGCGCCACCCTTTGGAACGGCACCGCTGCAAGTGGCGGCGTCGAAGGCACACTCAATGACGGCGGCGATGTCATCACCGGCCTCACCGACGCCGACGCAGGTGTGTGGCGTGTGGACATTGAAGGCCTGGGCATCAACAACCAACTGGTGTTTGAAGCCAACACCGGCAACAGCTTGGCCAATGCCCAGCGTATTATTTTTGTCGATGAAATCCCCCAGGCCGCAGGCGCCTTCACCCTTGCCAGCGACGGAACCGAATCCACCCCCACCGGCACACCGGTGGACCATGTCATCACCCTGCGTAATGATTTTCCAGGCAATGACATTTTTGAATTAACACTGTCAAACACCCATCCCCAATTCAAAGTCGAATTGCTGGGCCCAGGCGTCAACCCCGGCGATCCCCCCGTCTTGCTCACCGACACCACCGGCAATGCGCTTGTCGACACCGGCGTGGTGGCCAGCCTTGAAACCATTGATCTCATCCTCCGTGTCACCCCCCTGGCAGGCACCCACGCCGCCGACACCACCACCCTCACCGTGGATTCGCTGCTTGACCTTCGCCTCAACACCACCGCCGCGCAAACACAAAGCATCACCCGAACCACCCTTCGTCAAAATGCCGGGCCTCAAGTGACAGCCCCCGGCGACATGCCCATCGCCACCAACACCCCGCTTGTTTTTTCAACCGCCAACGGAAACGCCATCGTCATCACCGACCTTGACGCCGCAGGCGATGCGGTTGATGTCACTGTTTCAGTCGCACACGGCACCTTCAGCCTTGCCACCGTCAACGCCATCACCTTCACCCAGGGCGATGGCACCCAAGACACCACCATGACCTTTCGCGGCTCGCTCGCCGACCTCAACACGGCCCTTGAGGGCGCCACATTCACCCCCAACGCCGGATTTTCAGGAACCGCCACACTTCGTGTCGAAGCCTCCGACCGTGGTAACAACGGAGCTGAAAGTGTCACCCGCATCAACACCCAAGCCGAACTAGGCACTGGCGCAAGCAACCACACCGTGGTAACCGACGCCGCCGCCAGCGGCGGCCAAGCCCTTGAGCTCACCGGCGCTGCCGCACCCAGCAACCCGCCCGCCAACGGCCACGTCACCTTCACACTCACCACCGAGCAAGAAGGCCTTCACCGCGTGTGGCTGTCAGCTCGTGGCGCCACCGCCAGCAGCGATGCCCTGTGGCTCAAACTCGACAGCGCCAATTTAAGCGCCTCAAAAAACATCACCCGAGGCGACGGCTGGGTTCGCGTCGGCGGCCTGCACCATGCCGCAGCCCCCAGCACCTTGACATGGACCCGCGCCAACAATGCCGATGGCGCCAGTCTTTCAAATACCCAAGCCGATGCCTTTCCCGTCGACTTTTACCTCGCCCCCGGCACCCACACCCTGCGCGTGGCCACCGCCGACGCTGACGTCATCATCGACCAACTCACCCTCACCAACACCGCCGACGCGCCCAACGCCACTGGCATTGACCTACGCAACGCCCGCTACAGCGCCGCCCTGTTAGATGTTGTCGTCGGCGGCACGCAACAAGCACCCGCCGTGGGCAACGACACCTACAGCACCCCCGAAGACACCCCCTTAACCCTTGACGCCGCTTCAGGTGTGCTTCACAACGACAGCGACCCCGACAGCCCCAACATCACCGCCGCCATTGTTTCAAACCCCACCCACGGCACACTAAGCTTCAACACCGACGGCTCATTTGTTTACACCCCCAACGCTCATTTCAACGGCACCGACACCTTCACCTACCGCGCCAGCGATGGCACCTACACCAGCCCCCTGGCCACCGTCACCCTCACGGTCACACCCGTCAACGATGGCCCCGTGCTGCTGGGGCCTTCGGGCGTTTTACTGCCTGAAAACAACCCCAACGTCACCTTTTCATTCGCCAATGGCAACAGCCTTAACCTCTCGGACATCGACGTTGCCGAGTCAGGCGCCAACACGGTTTTAGAACTTAGCCTCAGCGCCAATTCGGGCACGTTCACGTTAGGAACTTTTCAAAACATCAGCTTTACCACAGGCAATGGTTTCAACAGCAGTGCCACCACCCTTCGCGGCACAGCACAAGCCATCAACACCGCCTTGCAAGGCCTCACCTACACCCCCGCGTCTGGTTTTTCGGGCACCGACACACTCACACTCACCGCCAACGATTTGGGCAACACCGGATCCGGCGGCCCTCAAACCATCACCAAAACAATCGCCCTGGCCATCACCCACTCCAATGCGGGCCCAGTTCACACCCTGCCTGCCCCACAATCCACCGATTTCCAAACCCCCGTGGTCATGTCCATCGCCAACGGCAACGCCATTCAAGTGACCGACCCCGACATTCCCACCAACGGACTGGTTCGCGTTCGCATCAGCGTGTCGCACGGCACCTTCACGCTCGCTCAAACAACAGGGCTCACCCTTTCGGTGGGCGACGGCGCCAATGACCAATCCATGGTTTTCACCGGCACCTTGACCGACACCAACGACGCGCTCAACGGCCTGACCTACACCCCCAGCACCGGATACGCCGGCAGCGCCCAACTCGAGATTGTCAGCCAAGACCTCGCAGGAAACAACGCCCCTGCGCAACTCCAGCATCTTTTCGAAGCTGAAGACAGTGCCCCCACCCCCACCGCCGACTATCCCATCACCCACGACCCCACCACCTCACGCGGCACTTACCTCACCTACACCGGCGGGCTCAACAACGATCCCACCACCGCTCCAAACATTCTCAACTACACCTTCACCGTGCCCGTCTCGGGCCTTTATGAAATGAAATTCGACGCCTTGGCCCCCGCAGGCAGCAACCATGCCCTCTTCGCCATGATTTCCAACGCAGGCTACTCCGCCTCCCATGGCATCACCCGCGCCGACCGCTGGGTGCAATTCAACAACTTCACCCCCAGCAACAACTTCACATGGAACACCCTGACCAACAGTGAATCCAACGACGAAGCCGTCCTCTTCTACCTTTACGCAGGTGAACGAACACTCAGCATTGCAGGCCAAAACAATGGGATCACCCTCGATCGGGTGTACGTCACCAACGTCATTGGCAGCAATCCCAACACCGCGCCAGCGCCCTATCTTTTTGACGACGACGCACTGCCCATCACCATCAACACTTCAGGCAACACCGCCCCAACAACAACCCCCGACGTTTACAACCTCACCGAAGACACGCCGCTCACGATCAACACGGTTAGCGGCGTTCTGAACAACGACAACGATCCCGACAACGATTCGCTTACCGTCATTCTCGGCAGCAATCCCAGCCACGGAACCGTCACCCTCAACCCCGACGGCTCGTTCACCTACATCCCCCAGCCCAATTACAACGGCACCGACACCTTCACCTACATCGCCCGTGATGGCCACGGCGGACAAACCCTCGAAACCGTTACCCTCAACATTGCGCCCGACAACGACCCACCCACCGGCCAAAACGACAATTACTTGGCCACCGAAGACCAACCCTTAATCATCCCCGCCATCACCGGCGTGCTGGTCAACGACAGCGATCCCGAAGCCGACGCACTCACCGTCGCAAGCAACACCCCACCCGCTCACGGTGTCGTCACGGTTAACCCCGATGGCTCATTCACCTACACCCCAGCAAACCATTACACCGGCCCAGACTCATTCACCTACATCGTCAGCGACAGCCACGGCGGGCAATCCACCGTCACCGTCAACCTCACCGTTCAAGGCGTCAACGACACGCCCACCGCCAGTGACGATCCCTACAGCACCAACGAAGACACCCCCTTAACCGTCAACACCCTTACAGGGGTTCTCAACAACGACCACGACCTCGACGGCGACACACTCACCGTCAACCCCACAAGCCTTCCCAGCCACGGCGAAATCACCCTCAACCCCAACGGCTCGTTCACTTACACGCCCCAGCTCGATTACAACGGACTCGACAGCTTCACCTATCAAATCACCGACGGCCACGGCGGCACCGCCAACGCCACCGTCAACCTCACCGTCAATCCCACAAGCGATCCTCCCCACGCCCAAGACGACACCTACACCGTCAACGAAGACGCCACACTCACCGTCGTTCCTTCCGCGGGTGTACTGACCAACGACAACGACCCCGACGGCGACACACTCACCGCCCACATTATTTCCGGCCCAGCCCACGGCACCCTCACCCTCAACCCCAACGGTGGATTCGTCTACATCCCGCACGCCGATTTTTATGGCCAAGACCATTTCACCTACCAAACCACCGACGGCAGCACCCCCAGCAACAACGCAGTCGCACGCATCACCGTCAACCCACAGCCCGACGCACCCACCGCCAACGACAAAACATTGCCCATCAGCCTTGGCGGAACCGTCCACGCACCCGCCACCTCAGGCCTGCTTTCCATTCCCACCGACATCGACGGCCAAACCCTCGTTGCCTCCATTCTCAGCGGCCCAAGCCACGGCACCCTCACCCTCAACGCCGACGGCTCCTTTCACTATCAAGCCACCGCCATTCCTGGCCAAACGCTTCCACTGCCCGATCAATTCACCTACCAACTCACCGACCCCGACAACCAAAACGCCCACGCCACCGTGTATCTGATCGACCCTCAAATCGACGAAAACGCCTTGGCCGCCGCACTCAACATCCGAACCCCGCCCATCATCACCGTGGGCACGCCAGACGTCCCCTTCACCCTTCGCATCACCCCCACACCATCGCCCGCCCCGCGCGTGGCCTATCTCCCACCCCTAACGGTTGAAAATCAAACCCCACCAAGCGGCGGCCCCAACCCCTCATGGGCCCGCACCACCGGCCCCGCCGCCGCCGCCATGTGGAAAAAACTCGAACACCGCCACCGCCGCGCAGGAGAAGAACGCAACATTCGTCCCGGCATTAGCGCCCCGCGCCGGGCACTCATTGCCAAAGGTCAAATTCGCTTTGGCCAAGACAACGAAAACGCCCTTCGATTGTCCGACCAAAACGACAGCGGCGAAACCATCCGCGTCACCCTCGAAGTACGCCACGGCCACATCACCCTCGCCACCGAAAAAGGCATTTCCGTCGAAGAAGCCCTCGACATTCAAGACCTCGACGGCGACACCACCACCGCCCGAAAAATCACCCTCACCGGATCACGAAGCGCCATCGAAAAAGCCCTCGACGGCCTGATCTACCACACCGCGCAAGGCCCAACCGACCCAACCGCCCAGCCCGACCAACTCACCATCACCTACGACGACCAAGGCCACGACGGCCTCATGGAAGCCCTTCAAAACCGTCGCCAAGTTGAAATACTTCCTGTCGATCCTGCCCCCGCCACCCCACCCAGCGACCTTGCCGAAGTCGATACCCAAGAAGGCCACCTAGGCGCCAGCCTGTTGGCCACCGGTTTGGCAAGCTGGTTCTTCCGCCGTCGCCCACAAACCAAAACCACACGTACCGCCTCACAAAGAGGCAAACGCGCCGCTTGATATCCTGAAGGCTCAGTGCCCGCCACCCGGCGAAGCCACCACGCCCCCTCACGACATCGAGCCATCCCATGACCGCCGCCCCTGCCAGCCGCATCTACAATTTCTCCGCCGGCCCCTGCACCCTGCCCCAGCCCGTGCTCGAGCGTGTCCAATCTGAATTTGTCGAGTTTGGCGGCACCGGCATGTCCATCGTCGAAATGAGCCACCGCTCCAAAACCGTGGTCGACGTCCACGAACGTGCCCTGCAATCCTTGCGCGATTTACTCAACCTACCCGACAACTATCATCCTCTTTTCTTAGGTGCGGGCGCCACCTTTCAATTTGGCATGATCCCCCTCAACCTGCTTCACGGCGGACAACAAGCCGACTACACCCATTCAGGTGCTTGGGCCAAAAAAGCCATCGCCGACGCCAAAGCCACCGGCGCCAACATCAACATCGCCTTCGACGGCAGCGACAATAACTTCACCACCCTGCCCGATGCCGCCGCCGAAAAATCTTCCGACAACAGCGTCTACTACCACCTCACCACCAATGAAACCATTGGCGGCCTGCAATGGAAAGACATGCCCACCGTCAACGCCCCACTCGTGGCCGACATGAGCAGCGACTTTCTCAGCCGCCCCATCGAGCTCGAAAAATTCGGCCTCATCTACGCCGGTGCACAAAAAAACATCGGCCCCGCCGGCCTGTGCGTGGTCATCATCCGCGACGACCTACTCGCCCAATGCAACGGCCAACAAACCAACTATCTCAACTACGCCAACCACGTCAAAGGCGGGTCCATGCTCAACACCCCGCCCGTGTTCCAAATTTACATGACCGGTCTGGTCCTCGATTGGCTCAAAGAAAAAGGCGGCGTCGCCTGGGCTCAAGAACAAGCCGCCCAACGCAGCGAACTGCTCTACAACGCCATGACCCAAAGCGGCGGCTTCTACCGCTGCCCCGTTGATGAAAAATACCGCTCCACCATGAACGTGGTCTTTCGCCTGCCCACCGAAGAACTCGAAGCCGAGTTTGTTCAACAAGCCGCAGCCCAAAACATGAGCGGCCTCAAAGGCCACCGCAGCGTCGGCGGCTGCCGCGCCTCGATTTACAACGCCATGCCCCTCGAAGGCGCCCAAGCCCTCGCGCACTTCATGGCCGACTTCGCCGCAAAAAACGGATAATAAAGGCCCAAGGCACCCACACCCCACCCTTTTCTTTAAAGCCGCAGGCAAAAGCCTGCGCAACGCTTTTGCCTGCGCCAAAACCAGCATAACCCCCTTCCAAAAAGCATCTTCCCGCGAACCACACCAACCAGTCAACCCAAGCCACAATGATGCCGATGATGACATCAACTAGAGGTTCCACCTTATGAAACAAGACTCCGAATCATCCCACCCCGCATCCCCACTCATGGTTTACGCCATCAAGGGGGTCGACCGCATCAACAAAGCCGCCGTCGAAACCGTTTTGGAAGCCCGCGACGAAGACAGTGCTAGACGCTTTGCCGATGAAAAAAGCCTCGATATTGAGAAAATAACCCTGCTGCATCCGCTCAACGGAGCCACAGCCCTTCAAGCCGCCCGCGCCGATGGTGACGACCGCTTCAACCAACCCGTCCCCATGGTGGTTGGCAGCATCAAATCCCACCACACCACCACCGCCGCAACAGCGGCCGAAACAGCGGCCGATCCCCCTCAAGACCTCAAACCCACCCAAGCCTTTCAGCCCCCCGCGCCTACGCCCACGCCGCCGCCACCTACAACCTCGCCCGGCATCACTCAGCCCCTCACCGCCCCACTGGCCTTCAACACTCCCGCACTTCCCAGGCCCTCCGCTCTCCCCAAAAACTCCAATACCTTCGCCGCCACCGTGGCGATCGGCCTCATGCTCGCAGCCATGGGTGGGTTGCTGTATTTCATCGTGTTTCGCGGCCACAGCATCGACGATCTCATCGCCTTGGTGAGCCGACGCCCCACTCCCATTACCACCGTCGAAACCACTGAAACCACCACCCCCAGCATCGACCAACTCATCGCCGACAGCCAAACCCCCAACGTCTCCATCCCCATGCTCCCCCGCAGCATGCGCGGGCCCAGCCACGCGGCGTCGCAAACCAAAACCGTTTCAGCCCCCGAAAAAATACGCCGCCCCATTCGCCGCCCCAGCGCCGACACACCCGCCTTCACCCTCACCCAAATCAACACCCAAGGCCCCGAGGCAGGCTCAACCTACGCCACCATCAACGGCCAAGACCTCCGCTTAGGCCAACAAATCAACGGCTACCAACTGCTTCAAATCAACCACGACTCCGTCATTCTCCAACGCAACGGCCGAATCATCGGCCTTGCCCTGCCCACACCCGACACTGATTCTGACTAAAAACATTCGAAAACCGGGGCCACACCACTTTTTCACACTGATGTTAGTGGCCTGCCCCATCGCCTGTTCGGCAGCCAGCATGGCGTCGGCTTGGCGTAATTTCTCGATGATCTGGGTGGAGTTGTGGCGTTTACGTTTCTTGAGTTTGGACATCTGAGTTTCCTGGCCAGCATGGCCGGTTGAGACTCTCATATCATATGGCACGGAATTAGGGGAGCAGGCCAGACTGTAAAGCCCCCTTTGCGTTGCCCCGCGCGTCGGCGTTTTGCGACGCCATCGCTTGCTTAATTCAAAGACGGATCGCGTGGGAGAATTGCCGGATTCGCGCCCTTTAACATGGCTTTGGCCAATGAGCCGCCTAGCAATTGTTGCCAAGGATCCGCCAGGGGGTTCAGCAAGGCCGTCG
>JAZGFZ010000163.1:0-8469 GCA_036480015.1 Algisphaera sp.
AGTCAAGGCGATTGAGAATCGCCCCTCAGAAAGCGTCTCTTTAAACCCGACAGCCCCGACAGTCCCGACCGTCTCTGCCTTCCTTGGCGTTCTTGGCGACTTGGGTGTTCATGCTTCGCTTTCCTTCGTGCCTTTGCGCCTTCGGGCCTTCGTATTCGCCTTGGGATTTTAATACTGTGAACGGGTAAGGCGTTTTGTTTTAGCGTAATTCAGCTCAATGCGGCGGTGCGGGCGGCGAGGATTTGTTGAACCACGGTATCGACACCTTGGCCGTGTTTAATGCTTCCCATGACCACGGGGCCGTCGCCTCGCATTTTTTTGGCATCGCTGGCCATGATGTCTAGGTCGGCGCCCACGGCTTGGGCCAAGTCAATTTTATTGATGACCAAGAGATCAGACTGGGTGATGCCTGGGCCGCCTTTGCGCGGCACCTTGTCGCCGCCGGCCACGTCGATGACATAGACGGTGAAGTCGGCCAGTTCGCGGCTGAAGTGGGCCGCGAGGTTGTCGCCGCCCGATTCGCAAAGCAAAAGCTCGGGGGTGAACTGGGCGTGCAGGGCTTCGAGTGCGACGAGGTTGGGCAGGATGTCTTCGCGAATGGCGGTGTGGGGGCAGCCGCCGGTTTCGACTGCGGCGATGCGTTCAGCAGGAAGTGCGTTGTTGCGCTGGAGAAATTCGGCGTCTTCGCGCGTGAAAATATCGTTGGTGACCACGGCAAGCGAGGTGGTGTCGCGCAGGGTTTTGCAAAGCGCTAAAAGAAGCGCTGTTTTTCCCGAACCCACAGGGCCGCCCACGCCGACGGTGAAAGCGCGTTGGCTGAAGTCGCGGTTGGGTTGCGGGGGCTGGCGCTCGTTGAAGTGGCCTGGGTGGGTTTGGAATTCGTGGTCGGCAGAAAGGTGCATGGTGGTTCGGTGTTGTTTGATGAAATCGTGTCGCGTGACGATCGGGTTGAGTCAACAGGTGGAAGATGCTGGATCGTAGGGCGCGACGGAGGAGTTTGCGCAAAGGCTCGCGTAAGGGACTGTGGGTGGGTTTCCCGCTTGGCGGTTTATTGAAATTGAAGCCGTGCGAATGTCACAAAATGCGGTTTTATTCCGCGCGATGTGTGGGCAGCCAAAGGGCTGAGAGCAGCCGAATGCTTTATTTTTAGGCAGATGACGTGCATTCAGGGGGTTTGGGGGTGATTTGAGGTTTGGCACGGCTGTTGCAAATAGATTCTGTCTCGGTTGGGGTTTGTTTCCCATATCGAGCGTCTCTTCTGGCCGGTGTGTTGGTGAGGGACGAACTCTGCTTTTTGTTCCATTTCTCTGTAGGAGTGTTTTTTGATGAAACGTGAATCAATTTTTCGTGCGGGTCTTTTGGCTGCAGTTACGGGCCTTGGGGGGTCTGCCTTTGCTGAAGAAGTCTCGATTGGGGTGCTGCACTCGTTGTCGGGCACCATGGCGATTAGCGAAACATCGCTGCGTGACGTGGTGTTGATGGCCGCCGAAGAAATCAATGAGGCTGGCGGCGTGAATGTAGACGGCGTGAGCTACACCATTAAGCCTGAAGTGGTTGACCCTGCTTCGGACTGGCCGCTGTTTGCCGACAAAGCCAAGGAGTTGATTGTCGAAAAAGAAGTGGCCGTGACATTTGGTTGCTGGACGTCGGTGAGTCGCAAGTCGTGCTTGCCGGTGTTTGAAGAATACAACGCGCTTTTGTTTTACCCTGTGCAGTACGAGGGCGAAGAGCAAAGCCTGAATGTGTTTTACACCGCAGCATCGCCCAACCAGCAGTTGGTGCCAGCCGCTCAATATGCCATTGACGAATTGGGAAGCAAAAAGTTTTACCTGCTGGGAACCGATTACGTGTTCCCGCGCACGGCAAATAAAGTGCTGAAAGCCTTTTTGCTAAGCCAAGGCGTGGCAGAAGAAAACATCATGGAGGAGTACACGCCCTTCCACCACCAAGATTATCAAACGATTGTGTCGAAAATCAAAACGTTTGCTGCGGGTGGTGATGCGGTGGTGCTTTCGACCATTAACGGCGACAGCAACGTGCCGTTTTACACCGAGTTTGCCAACCAAGGTTTGACCAGCGACGACTGCCCCATCGTGGCGTTTTCGGTGGCAGAAGACGAGCTTCGAGCCATGGACACCAGCAAGTTGGTGGGCCACTTGGCGGCATGGAATTATTTCCAAAGCATTGACACCGAACAAAACGCTGCGTTTGTGCAGTCGTTTAAAGATTATTGTGTTAAAGAAGGCCTTCCTGGCGGTGCCGATCGTGTGACAGACGACCCTATTGAGGCTGCTTACTACGGCGTGTACGTGTGGAAGGCCGCAGTCGAAAAAGCCGGAAGCTTTGATGTGGACAAGGTACGCGAAGCGGTTTACGGCATGGAGTTCGCTGCTCCAGGCGGTAAAAAGAAGATGCACGAAAGCAATCAACACACTTACAAGCCGGTGTACATCGGTGAAATTCGTGCCGATGGCATGTTTGACATTGTGTGGGAATCAGACGGTTTGGTGGAGCCTGATTCGTACAGCAGTTTGCTTCATGCCGACGGCGAGTTCCCTGCCCCCACCGGCGGCCCCAAAGCGGTGAAAAACTGATCGAAATCCTTGATTGGATTTTAAAAAGAATTTGATGAATAGGCCGAAGTGCGGTTGACGCCGCGCTTCGGTTTTTGGTTGGGGCGCCATTTGTTTGTATCTTGCAAGGATTGTGGTTTTGTTTTCTTCATGATGGATGGGTTTTGCGTGTGATTTGCTCTCGACACTGTGCCTGCGTGACTTTGACCATGCGGCTGTTGCTTGTTTTGCTGGCCTTGGGGTGGGCAGGCAATGGGATGGCGCAATCTGAGACGGTGCGGGTGACGGACGCCGCCATTTTGGAGCAGGCCCGTGGCCTAAATGACAATGCGTTGGCCCGAGATGCGGTGGAGCAATTGGCGGCTTTGCGCGACGAGCGTGTGCTGCGTTTGTTTCAGCGGTTGATCGACAATCAATTGCGAACGGTGGGCAAGGGCGGGCCTTTGGTGTGGCTGCCAGAAGAGAGTGGCGCGGTGGTGTTGGATCCGCTGGCTCAAGATCGCGTGGCGGTGGATCCGCCGGTGGACATGGGGCAGTTGAAGGCTTTTCGAGGCAAGCGCAAGGCGCGCAAAGCGGTTCAGCAGCGGCTCGCGTTGTTGGGTTTGGAGATGCCCAGTCCGCATGTGCGGGCCGATGCCGCCCGCAAGGTGGGCAACCGGCGTCAAGCCGAAGCGCTGAGCACATTAAATGAATTGGCGGCCAATGATCCCAACGCGCAGGTGCGGCGTTTTGCGGCCACCAGCGCGGCCCTGATTGTGCTGGATGATGCCAACGCAGGCGATGCGGCGTGGGCTGCGGCGGCGCAAACGTTGGGTGCACACAAGAGCATTCGTGCCCGTGACACACTGAAGCATTTGGCCAATGACGCGCAGATGTCTGAAGGGGTGGCGTCGGCGGCTCGCGCAGCGCTGAAGCGTATTGACCGGCATGTTTCGCTGACGAATTGGGTAAGCAATGCTTTTTTTGGTTTGTCGGCGGGGTCGATTTTGGTGCTTTTGGCTTTGGGGCTGGCGATCACCTTTGGGCTGATGGGCGTGATCAACATGGCCCACGGCGAAATGCTGATGGTGGGTGCGGTGACCACGTGGGCATGCTTTAACTTTTTTGGGGCGGCACTGGGCGATTGGTATTACGTGGTGGCGTTTCCTTTGGCCTTTGGGGTGGCGGCATTGGTGGGCTGGTTAACCGAGGTGTTAATTGTGCGACACCTTTACAAGCGACCTTTGGACTCTTTGCTGGCGACCATTGGGGTGAGTTTCATTTTGATTCAAGCGGTTCGCAGTTGGAAGGGTGACAACTTGGGCATGCAGGCCCCGGCGATGTTTAGCGGCGGCTTTGAAGTGATGCAGGATGTGACGCTGGCTTACAACCGGCTGTTTTTGATTGCAATGTGTGTGTTTTGCGTGGTGGCCACGGCGGTGTTGTTTCGATTCACAAAAATCGGCCTGATGTTGCGGGCCACGGTGCAAAACCGTGCAATGGCCGAGAGCTTGGGCGTGAACACCCGGCGGGTGGACATGTTTACGTTTGCCTTGGGGGCGGGGCTTGCGGGGTTGGGTGGTTACGGCTTGGTGTTGGTGACCAATCCCACGCCGCAAATGGGGCAGGGCTACATTGTGGAATCGTTTTTGACCGTGGTGGTGGGCGGGGTGGGTAAATTGTTGGGGGTGGTTGTGTCGGGCTTGGGGTTGGGCTTTTTACAAAAATTCATTGAGCCGCTGGTGATTCTCGAATCACCCATTCGTATTTTTGATGCGACGTGGGCCAAGGTGGCGGTGATTTTGATTGTGGTGCTGTTTATTCAGCGTAAACCGGGCGGGTTGTTTCCTGACCGGGGGCGAGCGGCCAATGCCGCAACAGGCGATGACATGCCTTTTTTAACGCGGCACCGTTGGCGCACCGATTGGATTTGCGGCGGCTTGTTTGTGGGTTTGTTTTTGATGTTGGTTCCTGTGCTGTATGGCACCGGCGCCATGTCGCCAGAGTTTGTAAATAAACTGGGCTATATTTTGGCCTTCGCGATTTGCGCGATTGGGTTGGATTTGATTTGGGGCTACATGGGGGTGTTGTCGCTTTGCCAATTTTTGTTTTTTGGCATTGGCGGTTACTGCATGGGATTGCATTTGATTAACCACGGCCCCATGGAAGGGCCCGAGGGGAACATTCCGCGTGCGTTGTTTGTGGTGATGTCGGGCGTGGGCGATTTGAGCCCGCCGTGGTTTTTAAAATGCTTTGAATCGTTTTCGGTGGCGGTGTTTTTGGGCTTGGCCTTGCCGGGTCTTTTGGCTTTGATTGTGGGCGCAACGACGTTTCGCAGTCGGGTGCGGGGTGTGTATTTTGCGATTTTAACGCAGGCCATCACGGTGGCGTTTTGGCTTCTTTTTCAAAAAAATGATTTGGTGTTGGGCGGCACCAACGGCTTAACAAACTTTACACATGTGCTGGGCTTTACCATTGTGCCCGAAGCTGACGCGGGGCCTTTTCAGCAAACACGTTTTTGGATGTACATAGTGACCGTGTTTACGTTGATGGGCGTTTTTGTGTTGGCCAAGTTAATAGTGCATTCAGGCTTTGGCCGTTTGTTGGTGGCCATTCGTGATGATGAAACCCGGCTGCGTTTTATTGGATACCGAACATGGGTGTATAAGGCGGCGGCGTTTTCGATTGCCGGGGTGTTTGCGGGCATTGGCGGCATGCTTTACGTTCCGCAAAAAGGCATTATCACGCCCGACTCTGAATTGTCGTCGTTGGCGTCGATTATGGTGGTGGTGTGGGTGGCCTTTGGTGGCCGCGGCACGTTGTGGGGCGCGGTGTGGGGTACGATTGCGGTGCGTTTGTTGTATGACGCACTGACCAGCGGGGCGCCCGATTGGTATGTGAACATGGCAGATTCGATTCCGGTTTTGGGTGGCGTGTTGCGCACCGCGTGGTCGGCAGACTCGTGGATGTTTGTGCTGGGCGGTTTGTTTATTTTAGTACCGCTGGTACTGCCTGGCGGGTTGATGAGTTTGCCATCGCGTTTGCTGAAGGGGGTGAAGTGATGGAAGATGAAAGAACACCAAACGGCCAAACGACCAAGACGTTAAGCAAAAACCGTCAATATGACTATGCGGTGGAGGGCCCGCGACAAAGCCAATTGTGGGCCGATCGTTACTTGCTGTTTTTGCAGGATGTGACAGCGGTGTTTGATGGTTTTAAGGCACTGGATATTGGGGATTTGGGTATTGGTCACAATGAACTGCGCGTGGTGGTGGGCCCCAATGGTGCGGGCAAAACCACCATGTGTGATGTGATTTCGGGAATGACCCAGCCCACAACGGGGCAGGTGTGGTTTAACGGCGAAGACATCACCGGCCAAAACGAAAGCCTGATCGCACAGCGCGGTGTGGGGCGAAAGTTTCAAATTCCCAATGTGTTTGATTCGCTGACCGTGTGGGAAAACATGTTGTTGGCATTGCCCGCGCCCGGGCACGGCATTGGCAGCAAAGAACACAAGCGAATGCTGGACCCACGTTTTTCAGGACCTGGTGGGTTGGCGATTCTTCGATTGATTGAAGCGTGCCGCACCGTGGGTGGCAAGGCGACGCCTGAAGGGCGAGATCAAATTCACGCGTTGTTAACACGGGTTCGACTGATTGATGATTTGAACACCGAGGCTAAAAACCTAAGTCATGGGCAGCGTCAGTGGTTGGCGATTAGCTCGCTTATTTTGGCGAAACCCCGGTTGTTGTTGGTGGATGAACCGGCCGCCGGTTTAACCGATTCTGAAACAGCCTTGACCGCCGAGCTTCTTTTGGAATTAAAAAACGATCACACGATTGTTTGCATTGAGCACGACATGGAGTTTGTGCGAATGCTCGGCAGTCGCGTGACCGTGTTGGACAGCGGCCGTGTTCTGGCAGAAGGATCGTTGGATGAGATTGCGAAAGACCAACGGGTGATTGAGGCGTATTTGGGACGCTGAGTGCACCGTCAAGCCCTAATCTTGGGGTTAAGCGTCTTAGGAAAACAGTCGGGCAAACGGCGCGGGCACCGCCCGCGGTGGGTTGGATTCGTAAACGGGTTCAACGCGTTGCCCTAAAATTTAGGCTTGACGCTGCACTGGTGCACCGTCAAGCCTATGGCCTTAGGCCCTAGGACTTGGGTCTTGAATGCATCATGGCAAACAGTGGAAATGAAACATGCTTAAAGTTAACAACCTTCATTTTGCTTACGGAGGCGTGACCGCCTTGACCGACGTGTCGGTGGTGGCGCCTGCGGGAAAAATCACATGCGTGATGGGGCGCAACGGGGTGGGTAAAACCACGCTCATGCAAAACATCATGGGCTTGTTAAAGCCCGCGTCGGGCTCGATTGTGCTGGACGGCGTTGAACAAGTGGGATGTGCAGCCAGTGTGCGGGCCAAACGCGGGATTGCCTTGGTTCCGCAAGGCCGAATGATTTTTCCAAAGTTGACGGTGGAGGAAAACTTGCGCGTGGGGTTGCAAGCCAATCCGCATGGTCGCAAGGTGATTCCTGACACGGTGTACGAAACATTCCCCATTTTGAAAGATTTTTTAGCCCGCCAAGGTGGCGATTTGTCGGGTGGGCAACAGCAGCAATTGGCCATTGCGCGGGCGATGGTGGGTGAGCCCAAAGTCATGTTGTTGGACGAACCGACCGAGGGCATTCAGCCCAACATCATTCAAGACATTGGCCACGTGCTCACACGTTTGGCAAAAGAGGGCATGGCGGTGGTTTTGGTGGAACAGTATTTGGATTTCGTGAAAGAGTTTGGCCACAACTTTTACGTGATGAACCGCGGCGCCGTGGTGGCGCAGGGGGCCACCGCAGAATTGACGGAAGAGATTGAACGTGAGTATTTGGGGGTGTGAAGAAAAGAGCGGGGTTAGGAATCCTAGGAAATGATACGGTCTGTCTCTGTTGCAGACGTTTTGGTTTTGGATTGTGTGGGTGATTTTTTTACGCCAAGACGCCAAGAAAGGCAAGAGAAGAGAGGGTGGGAGTTGGGTTGTGTTTCGAGGGGGATAAGGCGGATGATTCAGTGCCGCGTGGTTGTTGGTAGATGGGGCGGGTATCCTGCGGGTGTTCTTTTTGTCCCTCTTGTTAGATGTGAAGATAAGGTCAGGCTTCTAGGCGGTTCAGATGAAACGGAAATTTAATCAGCAGGATGAGGCTATGCGTATAAACACATTGGCTGATTGGTGCTTTTTACTCTTAGGGTTTGTGTTAATTGCAGCGGGACTTACGGCACTAGCTGTTTTGATTTGGATTGAGGGCTGGACAGTGAATGCAGCAGTTTGGTCTATTGTCGTTTCTGCTTTAACACTCGTGCCTGGCGTGTTGCTGGCATTGCTTGGTCGGAGAGTGCTATTGTGATGTTGTCGCTCACTCTAAATTGACCCTAGGGGGAGTAATGGGGGCAAGCAGGTGAAGATAGGGTTAGCCATCCAAGCTGTGAAAAACCGATGAAAATTGCGATTTTGATTTTAGTGGGCTTGGGATTCATGCTGCATGTGGCAGGTCTGATGCTTATGGAGGTGGCTTTGGGTGGCGTGGTATTTTTCACGCCATTTGTTTGTGGGCCTTTGGTGTGCATTGGGATTTTGGCTTTTCGTTGGCAATGTCGCTCCGCTCGGGTGGTGTTGATACTGGGGGCTTTTATATATATTTGCTGGATGTCATTGATTTACGCGGATTTGGTTTGGCATGTGCTAAGCCCATCGGATGCGCAGAAGGCGCTGGCGCTGTTGTTTGTGGGGTTTTATGCATTGCCAGTGTTGCTGCCGGTGTATTTCATCGGCCGAAAGTTCGAGAAGTCTTTGGCAACCAGCGTGTTAGACGCAAAGAACATCGCCGAGGAGGGGGAGAGTTCTTCGGCGGCGTTGAGTTGAGG
>JAZGFZ010000164.1:0-6264 GCA_036480015.1 Algisphaera sp.
CAAATTGCGCGACCAAGTAAGCCAACATCGACGCCATCACCGCACCAAAGGCCAGCTTGCGAATGGCGTAAAACGCATATTCACTGCTTGTGGGATCGGGCAAACCTGTCGCGGGATCCATGGGCGGCACCACCGGCAGCACGCCGCCCAGCCACAAGATGAAAAACACCCACACGTTGAGCAAAAGCCCCACCCACACCAAAAAGTTCGCCCGCCGCCGACCGTAAAATTCGCTGACCAAGTCGGTGCACAAGAAGGTCAAAGGATAGGGAAGCACCCCAATGGCCAGCGCAAACGACACTTCGCCCCATTGCCCCCAACTCCAACTGCCTTCTTGGCCGGGGGTAAAACTGGCCAATGCCACAAACCGGCTAATCCCCAAAATGTTGAGCATCGCCAGCGTGCCCAAAAACAACCCTGCCAGCACCAAAAACACGCGTTCGCGACGCTCTTGCAGTCGGGCGGGGTCCACGGGTGAAAGCTGTTCAAAATTCATCACGAGAGTTTATCAGCCCGCAAAAAGGCGATACACTAATAGACATGCTTTCGGGAGACCTCGCCAACGCTGTCAACGCCACGCAATACCCCGTGGACGCCTTCATCTTCGTTCAACGCGGATTGGACTATACCGTGCGCCAAACCCACGGCGAACTTGAGGCCACCGATCCACTTTTTGAGGACGACGACAATGACGATCGCCCCAGCCGACATGTCAGCGGCGATCAGCTGTGCGAAGGCCTGCGTGATTTTGCCCGACGTGAATATGGCCTGTTGGCGAACACGGTGCTGGGCCGCTGGCATGTGACCCACACCGAAGACTTTGGCCACATTGTTTTTGCCATGGTCGACGCTGGCATGATGCACAAAACCGATCAAGACACCATCGAAGACTTCCGCGATGTGTTTGCTTTCAATGATGCTTTCGGCGAAGGTTCGCTCACACTGCCTTAGAACAGACCATTCATTCAACCTCCACCTCGTGTCGCGGGTAAAGTGTTTCAATGGGCCGAGGCAAAAGCAAACGTAAACAATCAAAAAACACCCCTGCGCAAAAGGCCAAGCCTGCGTTGGAAACGGTGGCCCCGCAACTTGCTTGCCCACCCTGCGAGCCGTGCCCTCCATCTGAACCCGAGCGTGCCACCCTGCTCACTGAAGTTGATGTTTGCTCCAACGGGGCCGACGAACCCTACATTTGGCAGCGCCGCTGGTTTCAAATTTTACTGGCCAGCCTGGTGGTGTTTTTGGTGCTGGCTTATGTCATCCCTGGAGCCATTGGCGCCCTTTACACCGTGCGATCGGTTTTGGTGCCCGTGCTCTTTGGCTTGGCCTTGGCCTACATCGTCAACCCCGTGTTAAGACTCGCGCAAACCCACCTTAAAGTGGGCCGCCTTGCAGGCACCATTTCCATCATGCTTTTGTCGTTGGTGGTGATGGCCATT
Source organism: Algisphaera sp. (assembly GCA_036480015.1). Taxonomy (GTDB): domain Bacteria; phylum Planctomycetota; class Phycisphaerae; order Phycisphaerales; family Phycisphaeraceae; genus Algisphaera. Next base: position 1,440 of record JAZGFZ010000164.1, read on the forward strand.
CTCATGGTCACCGCCGTGCCGCTGATGTACGAACAAGGCAAAAGCCTCACCCTCACGGTGCAAGACAAATACCCTACCTACATCAACAAGGTGCTCGAACGGCTCGACAAGCAATTCCCGCTACCGCCCGACGAACTGTCTCAAGCACCTGATTCCTCCCAGCTCGATTTTTCCCAAACAGACACCTCTGACGCATCCAATGCGGCGCCCCTCGAATCCCGCATCGATGTCGATGCCGACATCGCCGCCGACCCCATCACCGACCCCGCCACCGACGCCCCGCAAGCAAACATCTCTCCACCTCTTGCAACCGAAGAACCCGCCGCCAACATTCCACTTGCCCTAGAAACAACACCCCAGACACCCCACGAAACCGCTTCTGAAGATTCGCTTGAAATCGCAAGCACGCCCCAAAGCGATGTCGCAGAAACTGCAAAACCAGACGTCTTAAACGAAAACGAAGCAACGCTCGACAAAGACGCTAGCGTCATCGACACCGCCACCGCCACCGATGTCGAAAGCCTGCCACTGGTCGAACAGGTGATGCAGAAAAAGCGAACACGCCGACTGTTAAGCCTCGCGGTCGACAAACTTCGCAACCTCGACGGCACCCATCTCACACGCATCGCCATGCAGTCGCTCGACATTGGCGTGGGCTTGGTGGGCTCGGCCATTAGCTTCACCAGCTATTTGGCCTTGGCCACCGTGGTGGTCGCGTTTTGCTTCTTTTTCTTTTCGTGGAAATTCGACAACATCTTGGCTTGGTTTGAGCCTTTCATTCCCGCCAAGTCGCGTGACCACACACTGTCGATGCTGCGAAAAATGGATTTGGCGGTGTCGTCCTTTGTGCGCGGCCGACTGATTCAGTCGCTCATCATGATGACGCTTCTGGTTTTTGGCTGGTGGCTGGGCAATGTGCCCTACTGGTTTTTGCTGGGGGTTCTCACCGGTGTTCTCAACCTCGTGCCGTTTTTGCCCGCCGCAGGCGGCCTGCTGGCCATTCTTCTCACCGTCATGACCGCACTGGCCAACGGCGGCGACTTCACATGGTCGCTCTTGCTCTGGCCGGGCATTGTGTTTTTGGTGGTTCAATCGCTCGACGGTTATGTGGTCGAGCCCATCGTGCAAGGCAAAGCCACCAACCTCGACCCTCTTTCGGTCATGCTTGTGGTGCTTGTGGGCGGCTCTCTCGCGGGCCTGTTGGGCATGTTGCTCGCCATCCCCCTCGCCGCCTGCATCAAAATTCTCATGCAAGAACTGGTGCTCCCCAAAGCCCGGGCCGTGGCGGCAGAAAATTAGCATTGCGTTGGTTTAGGATCAGGCCCGAAGCACCATCCCTATTTCGTAACCGCTTACGGTTTTAACAAGCGTATTTGCGTTGACGCGCAATGGGCAAGCCATCTCGGGCAAGAGATTTTACGCCAAGACGCCAAGGAAGACAAGAAAGCCAACAAGAACACTTTTGCTCTTTGGCATGCGTGCGATATTCAATGCCAGATGGAGAGGCTCTTTTTGAAGTGGCACGTAAGACAATCGCGACGCCTTACAGCCGTTTCTTCAAGCAAAGGCGTTTGGGTGAATCGGAGGCTGAGCGAAAAGACTAAGACGCCGTCAGGCTTATTTCCTGTCTTTCTTGGCGTCTCCGCGTCTTGGCGTCTTGGCGTAAAGCTTCTTCGCGATACATCCTCGAACAAAAACCGTGAACTGTTACCCTAAACGTCACACGCCTTCTTCTTGCGCCTTGATCTCTTGCTCTTTCGCTTGCGCCGCCACTTCTTCGGGATACACCCGCGCCACCACCGCGTTGTAAATTTCTCCCACCGCAGCGCGATTCGCTTTGAAATCGTCTAGCAAAATCTGTCGGTCGGCTCCCTTGGCCTCGTCGTGATAAATCACTCGGGCAATGCCCTTGGTTTTCCAACGCGATCGCTCCAAACCTTTAAGCGTGTCCCACGGCGCCACACGACCGCCCGATGCCGTTAAGCCCGCGTCATCCATTGCCACCCAACGTCGGCTTTCTTGCAACAATTTGTAACCAAAAAACAAACCAATGGGCAGCGTGATGCCTGCCATGATCCATTGGGTCATGATGTCAGAGTTGTATTCAGCTTCCGACTTTACCTTGGTGGGGATTTTCTCCGGCCACCCTTTTGATTTCGCATACGCCCGCCACGTTTCATTAAAATCATGCTCATGAGCGGGGTCACTTTTGTATGCCTGATAGGCCAACCCAATTTCTTTTTTCTTGGGATATGCAATCTTCCCGTCGTAAACGCTGTACACCCCAAAGCCGCCCAAAAGAAACGTCATCAACAAAAGGCGTAGGCGGTAACCCGGGGCAATGGTGGCTTTGGTGCTCATCGAATCAATCACTCGGTAATAAAATTAAAAGAAAGGGTGTTTTGCCCAGCAACAACCTGCGATCAGATTGACGGGCCTCGGGGAATGAACTCAGGGAACAGGATTGTCAGGCAGGGAACTCCCCCAAGCCCTTAGTTTAGCCGACCCCCGCCGCCCCGTTCAAATCACCCATCTTCACAAAAAGGGGTCAGGAGCCTTTTATGGTGCGGGGCGACGGATGGCCTTGTTTTTGGCGGCACGTTCTGCATCATCAACCGCTTGGCGGGCCAACAAGGTGTAACGCTCTGCTGCGGGGTGATGGCTTGCGCGATCCTCATTCACCAGCCCGGCTTGCAGCAATCGCTCATTAAGCACCCCGCCGTCGGGCAATTCCACATAGGCAGCCAAAACACCCGGCATTCCTTGAACCCGGGTTGCTCCAGGTGCAAAATGAAGTCGAACCGCGCCGCCGCCAAGCCATGCGCGAATTTGCGGCGCCATATCGTCTTCCTCTGGCCCATTCGATGCCCCGGCCACCCCCAAAAGCCGTACTTGAGTGCCATCGTCAAACTGCAACACAGGCCCACGCCCCACCGACGCAGGCACCACCCACCGCCCTGCCCACCGTGCCCGGTCTGCCCCCGCCACCCCCCACACACCCATGCGATCCGCCATCCACACACTCAGCAGCACCATCACGCCAAACAACAGCGCCAAAGACACATGCCACCGCCGACGACGACGCCACGCGGCAAGCGTGTAAACAGGGGGTGATGATAAAACGCGTTTGGCCATGGCCCCCAGACTACTACGCCCGAGGATCCTAAACTCTCTGCGTGGAACCCACTACATGAAAATCACCGAACTTCATTTCGACCTCCCCGACGCCCAAATCGCCACCACCCCCGCCGAACCGCGCGATGCAGCCCGGCTGATGGTTTGCAATCGCCAAACCGGCGACGTCCAACACGTTCACATTCGCGACTTACCCACGCTGGGCATCTTGAAACCCGGCGATCTCATGGTCAAAAACCACACCCGCGTATTGCGGGCCCGACTCGAAGGCACCCGCGCCGCCACCGGCGGGCGCATTCGCGGACTTCTCTTGCATCACGACGCTCGCACGTGGACTGTTTTGCTCGAATCCGGCGGCCGCCTCCAGCCCCACGAACACATCGACCTTGGTCACGGCAGCACCCTGCTGCTTCATCAGCGCGACGCCGACGCCCGCTGGACCGCCACCCTTGAAGGCGACGCCGACACCCTTTCGGTTTTGGCCCGTTGTGGAAAAACCCCTTTGCCGCCCTACATTCTCGCGCAGCGCCGCCGTGGCAACCTGCCCGATGAACGCCCCGAAGATTTCGACCGCTACAACACCACCTTTCACACCGACCCCGGCTTTCACGCCGACCCCCGCTCGGTGGCCGCGCCCACCGCAGGCCTGCATCTCACCGCCGAACTTTTAAACACCCTCACCCAACAAGGCGTTCAACACGCAGGCGTCACGCTCGACATTGGCCCCGGCACCTTTGCCCCCGTGCGCACCGACACACTCGAAGACCACGACATTCACGGCGAAACCCTGCACATTCCCGCCGTCACCACCGCCGCACTTCAAGCCACCCATGCCGCAGGCGGCCGTGTGCTTGCCGTGGGCACCACCACCGTGCGAGCGATCGAATCACTCCCCCCCGACCATGCCAACGACGCCAACTTCACCACCCACACGCATTTGTTCATCACCCCCGATCGCGTTGCCAACGGCGACTTCACCTGGCAACACACCGACCTACTGCTCACCAACTTCCACCTGCCCCAATCCACCCTTCTAGCCCTCGTCGCCGCCCTTCCCGGCGTGGGCATCAAACAACTCCTCGCGTGGTACCGCATCGCCGTCAACGAGGGGTATCACTTTTACTCCTTCGGCGACGCCATGCTGGTGGTGTAGCGCCATTGGCGTGCCTTCACCCAACCCCGCCACCCTCGCGTCCCACTAAAAACCGGCCGTACAAAATCAAAAATAACCCGAACGCGGCCACCCACAAACCCTGCGACATCACCACCCAAGTCAAATGATGCGACGGTATCAATGCAGGCAGAATGACCCGCACCCCAGTGCCCATGGCCAGCAAACCCAGCATCATGCCCGTCCACCGTGGCGGATGATGAATGCTTCGCCCTGTGTGCCCCAGCGACACCCGGGCCATCATCGACAACGTGGCCATGCCAATGCCCCCATAGGCAAATGCGTGTACCGCAACAAACGGCGACAAACCTCCGAAAAGCCCCAACCGACTCCATCCTGTTAATAAAAAGCCCACGTCAAACCACACCACCGCCAAATACAAACCCCACAAAAGGGGTTTTCGCCAAATGCCCGGCGTGTGCCAAAACACCAACCGCACCGATTGAATCGCAAACAACATCAACGCCACCCCGCCCGCCGCTTGCGGAAAAACTGCCCCCAGCTCCAGTGCGAAAAAAA
>JAZGFZ010000165.1:0-9555 GCA_036480015.1 Algisphaera sp.
CCCGCCTGCGCGGGAATGACGGAGGGGGCACAGGGGATTGGCGGGAGGGGGATATTGGTTATGGCGACCGAGAATCTGCGAACAGGTTACGCGACGAGGCTGCTTTGAATGGCTTCAAGTTCGGCGATGAGTGTGGGTAGGTTGGGAAAGCGATCGGCGGGGTCGCGAGACAAGCAGCGCAGGCAGAGGGCTTCGAGGTCGACGGGAATGTTGGCTTGCGGCGCGATGTCAGAGGGGCGCGGGGTGGGGCGTTCGAGAATTTGTTGAACCACTTTATCGAGATCTTGACCGAAGATGAGTGGTTTGCCGGTGAGCATTTCAAAGAGGATGGCGCCCAAGCCGTAGACGTCGGTTCGTTCGTCGGTGGTGCCGCCTTGGGCTTGCTCGGGGCTCATGTACAGCGGTGTGCCAAATTGGCGCCCCGGCTGGGTGAGTTCAAGCGCAAGGCCTGGGGTGCCGATGATTTTTTCCATTCCGGGAGGGGCGGGTTCGCCATGTACTTTGGCCAAACCCCAGTCAAGCACGGTGATTTCGCCAAAGGCGTCAATGAGAATGTTGGCAGGTTTAATATCGCGGTGGACGACGCCTGAACCATGGGCGTAGGCCAAGGTGCGGGCAGCACTCAAAAGAATTTCAATGCGGCGGGGCATTGGATAGGCCGCTTGAGTGGAGGGTTCTTCGGCGGCCAAAGCGGCAAAAATTGATCGCAGGTCGCGGCCTTCGATCAATTTCATGGTGAAGTAAATGTTGCCCATTTTGTCGCGCCCAATTTCATAAATGGGCGCGGTGCCGGGGTGGGCGATGTTGGCGGTGACGCGAGCCTCACGCAAAAAACGAGCGACTTCGGTTTCGTCGGTGGCAAGGTGGTCGTGCAGTGCTTTGTAAACCACAAGGCGATTGAGGTTGATGTCGCGGCACGTTTGAAGCATCGCGGTGCCGCCCTCAGCGAGGGGTTTGAATTGGTCGTACTTAAGCGACCCCGATTTCCAGTAGCGGTCAAACCGCGCATCGGTCATCTCGATGCGCAGCGGGTGCTCGGGGGTTACCACGTCGGCGTGTGGCAGTGAGGGGGCGGGAATATTGGGGTCAAAGGACATGGCTCCAGTTTAGGGTGCGTTGTCTGCTTTGACACCTTTTTAGGGGGCGCCATGGGCTCAAAACCCATCATTCTCACGCACTTCGTGATTCCTGCACTTCCGCAGTCACTCCGCACATTCCCCCGCGCTCCTTTGCCCGTCATTCCCGCTAGGCCCCCGCCTGCGCGGGGGTGACGGAGGGGGCGCGGGGTTTGACGAGGTTGGCGGGCGAGGGGGGGCGAGTTGCGGCCATCAAGCCGAATAGACGCTAAAAGCGTTCACCCTGACACGGTAATTTTAGGCTTCTTCGCCAAGGGCCCGCTGAGGAACCACTTCGCGTGGCTGGCGTTTCCAAATGTTGTTCTGGGCAAGGTCAGAAGGCTTGGACCATCCCACGGCAACATGGTCACTGCCGCCGCCTTCGCGGTGCCGAACTTCAAAGGAGTAGGTTTCGCCTGCTTCAAGGAAAACGGGGTTGGAACGCTGGCTGGGATATTTGCCCCATTGCTCAGGGCGGGTCCATCCACGAACCGAGGCGATTCGGTGAGGGGCATCGAGATCGTTGGTGGTGGTTTGCAAACGGAAGTCGGCATCGTCGTCGCCGGAAACCCAGAACCGGTAGGTGCCTGTTTCGGGGGCGGTGATACTGCCGGTGATTTCGGCCGAGAACCGGTCGCCACGGTTGGCGACGGAGCGTAATCCGTCGGAGAGCAAGGTTGATTCTGATGCTGGACGAGCGTAATCGGTGTCACGCAAATCACGGAAGTTGTCTTCTCGTTCATCAAGCGAAAAGTCGGCGTCTTCCCAGAAGGTGTACTTCGGGGCATCTTCATTGGGGGAGACAGACTCTTGCGATGTTGTTGACGTTTCATCAGGTGCAGGGGTTATGTCCCATGCCAAGTCGTAGATGTTGGCTTGATCTTGCGAAGACCCTACTTTGCCAACGGCAAAGCGATAGTCGCCGGTTTTTTCGGCCGTGACAACAAGGTGGGCCAGTGTGCCGCGTCCCAGATCGGCATGAACGGGATCGGCTTGATTGTCTTGCGTGTAGGCAACATCAAGGAATGCAATGGTCGCGGCGCTGGTGGCGGTGGCCGACAAGCGTTCGCCTGCATTGAGGTGAATGCTGTACCAGTCGTAGTCTGTTTCTTGCCCTGGGTTGTGGGCGGTGTTGGCGGTAAGTTGGTTGCCAGGCAGGTTGTCAAGGGATGCCGCGCTTTCAAGCGTGTCGTTGAACTCAAAGGCATCGGGCGTGAGGGTGGAATCTTCGGTGGATTCGGGAGAACCTAGCACGCCTTCAGGAACGATTTCACGTGGGGTGGTGTCCCAGTGGTCGTTGGCGTTGCGATCTGATGGGCGGGACCATGCCACTTCAACGTGATCGACGCCAGCACCTTCTCGGTGCAGAACTTCGAAGGCGTAAGACTCACCTTCTTGTAGGTGAATGACGGCAGAACGCTGCGTGTCGTATTTGTCCCATTGCTGGATGAAGGTCCAGCCTTTGACTGACGCGATGTTTTCCAGGGGTTCGCCGTCGGTGGTTTGGAGACGGAAGCGAGCATCGTCATCGCCTGCAATCCAGAAGCGGTAAGCGCCTGTTTCGGGGGCGACGAGGGTGCCCGAAATACGGGCTGAGAAAAGCGAGCCGCGGTTAACCACGGATCGCAAGCCACCGGTAAGGTGGGTTGCGCCTGAGGCGGGGCGGTCGTAATCTGCTTCGTTCAGGCTTCGGAAGCCTGCGTTATCGCGATCATCCAAGGGATTGTCGTTGTCGTTCCAGTATTCGTAAAGCGGCGTGCCTTGGGCCGAAAGGGATGTGCCTGGGCGAGGTGTGGGTGTGGGGTCGGCAGGCGACGGGGTGTACGGATCGACTCGGACATAGTCCGTTTCAGAATCCTGTGTGGTGCCGTCAGAAACAGTGAGTGTGATGTCAAGGTTACGGCGTGGACGGTTAAAGGTGACCTCGGCGGTGGCGCCATTGAAGACTTGGCCGTCGCTGAGGGTCCAGAGATACGTGAGGATGTCGCCGTCGGGGTCGGTTGACTGGCGGCCATCGAGTTCGATGGAATCACCTGTGTTGAATGTGTTTTTCGAAATATTGAAGACCGCGTTGGGGGCGGCGTTGCGTGCGGGTGCTGGTGTGGGAGTCGGCGCTGGAGTGGGCTCTGGCGTGGGTGTTGGTCTTGGCGCTGGTGTAGGAGCCGGTGCCGGAGTGGGCTCTGGCGTCGGAGTTGGTCTTGGTGCTGGTGTGGGAGTCGGCGCTGGAGTGGGCTCTGGCGTCGGTGTTGGCCTTGGCGCTGGTGTAGGAGTCGGCGCCGGAGTCGGCGCCGGTGCGGGAGTCGGTGCCGGAGTGGGTTCTGGCGCTGGTGTCGGCGTGGCTTGGGCTTGCCCCACGGTGAGCACCACGCGGCGATAGGACGTTAGCGTAGGGCCTTGGCCGGGACGCTCGTTAACAGCAGCAATAACGTGCAGGGTTTCGCCTACACGCCCACCGTTGAGTGACAGTTGGGTGTGACCGGTTTGGCTCGCGCTAAAGACGGCAGATCCGCTAAAGCTTGAGGGCTCGTCGTACACGAACCATTGGAAGTCCAATGCTTCGCCGTTGGGATCGTAAGAACGCGACACATCAAGGGAGATGTCGCCGTTGGCGGGGATGGATTGGTAAAGCACGTTGAGCGTGCGATCGCCGGCCGATTCATTGATGCTGAGTACGGCGGTGGGGGCAACGTCGCCAGGCTGCGAACCTTGGTGGCTGAGTTGGCCAAGAAACTCTTGTTGGGCAGCGCTTCGCCAGCGGGCCAAGGTGTATTGCCGTTGAGCGAATTTGTTGGTGTTGCCGGTGGGCAGTTGGTCGCGGGCGGCGGTCCAGTAATTGACGTGGGGATTGCGTTGTTCGAAGCGTCCGCCGAAACCACCTTGCGCAGGATCGTCGGGGTCGGACAAGCCATTGGGCAAGAAGTAAAGGAAAGACGGCGTGTCGCCTTCTTTAATGACCACCGAGCCGCGGTCGGGCACGGTGTAGGGGACTTGGCCGTCGTATTGGCGGCTGGGATAGAGATCGCTTAGATCGCCGGAGATCGAGGGGTTGCCAGCATTGCGGATTTTGTTAACAAACGCATCGGTGTTGAGCCAAAAGTTTGAAGGGTCAACAAGGTTGCCGCCGCCTAAGTTGCCTGGCAACGTGTTGCGGTAAAAGCCACGGATCATTTGCCCTTGTGTGTTGCCACCTTCGTCGCCCACAACGCCAGAGTTAATGATGAACAGGTCGGGGTGGTTGTTGCGAATCCAGCGCAGGGTTCCGCCCGAGGCGGGGTTGTTGTAGCCGTCTTGGTCGTCAATGCTGTAAACACGCAACTTGGCTTTAAAAGCGTTGGTGTCGATTGAAGGGTTGCGGGCAACGTCGTAGAGCGCTTGGCCCAACTCGCGGGCACCGCCAAAAATCGAAACATTTACAGGGCCGTGCGATTGCTGCACGATGCGAATGAGGTTGTCTGATGCGGCAGTGCTGTTGCCCGTGCGGATCGAGGCCGCATCACGGGGGATGGCGCCTTGGCTTGTGCGGCCCAAGCCTTCGAAGACCACCGAGCTGAGTTGCGCAGGCGAGGGGTACGAACCGGCCCCGCCCGTGGGGGCGTTGTTGAGGTTGCTCCACACATTGCCATAGGCGCGAATCACGGCATCGAGTCGGGTGCGATCGGGATCGCCGGTTTGGCCGTCACCTTCGTGATCGATGAGACCACGCTCACCCGAGTTGCCGTTGGCCGCGGTGCCTTGAGCCCCCACAAGAATGCCTTTGATGTCAAAGCGATTGGCATATGCAAGCAGGCGAACCAGTGATTGTTCATCATCCACGTCGCCCCCGACGTCGGTCAGAACAACCAATGCAGGACGCGTTTCAACATGGGCGACATCGCCCACGCCAAAAAGGTTGCCGGAGAAAAGGTTGCGGGGTTCGAGAGGATTAAGGCCATTAGGCGTCATCTTGAAGTTCTCCGGGTCGTCCTTCTTAGGGGGCGACAGAAAATGTTTGAGAGAGGGTGTTTGGATAAGGAAGTCGACCGCAGGGGGTGCGTCGTTTACTGCAACTGCAAGTCGCAACGGTAACGGGCTGGTGGTTGTTCGAAGCATTGCGCATCGACCAGCGTTATCGGTCCGCTAAGATTAAGCCCTTTACTTCTGCTGTCAAACCGCGTTCACCGTGAAGCCATCAAAGCGGCCGAATGAACGCCGCCCGCTGACGGGCGTTCATTGCGGCTAATATTGATTAAAGTGAAGGGCTGGTGAAGCGTGGAAAGATGGGGTGTCTTTTTTTGCGTCAAAAAACGCGAGCATAATTTTTTTTAAAATGAGGGCGATCAGTCTCCCGTGGCCAGAACCTGGTCGGTGGACTGGGGATCAACCGCTCGGCAGCTGGCGGTGAGAATCTCAGCAATTTCGTGAAGGTCGGTTTGCCAAGCCAGCTCGGTGACGCCCGGCGGGGTGACCGACGCGAACTCATTACAAAGCAAAATGAGTCGCAGGGCATGGCGAAAAATCATGCCCTCTTGGGTTTGAAGCTCGCGGGCGGTGATGAACTTGTTGAAGTCGCCATTGAATTCGAGAAGGTCGCCCACTGCCCACACGGGGTTCACGCGAAACGTGCCGGGGTTGCTGACCTTATTTTGGAAGAGCAGGTAGAGCTTTTCACCCAACGTGACGGGAAATTTGGGCAATTCGCCAAAGGGGCGTTCTTGCTCGTGCGGCGGCGGGGGGTACATGTCGTCGTGGGTGAGCAGGCCGCTGGTTAAAAGCTCAGGGTCGAGCATCTCTAGGGTCATGGGGCCGGGTGGCAAGTCTTGGGGCCAAGGCACACGCACGCTGCGGGCCACCGAGCCGGGCATTTCCAAAAGGCTTTCAAGAATTTGAATGCGTTCGTGGCGTTCGGCTTGGCCCAAATAGTCCAAAAGAAAGACGCCGTAGAGAGGCTGAACCGCGCGGAACTTGAGAAGCAAATCGAGCTTGGGTGTTTTGGTGGCCCTGAGCGGGGCGTAGACTTCTTGCGTGTCATCGGCAGGGGAATCGTCTGATTGGTGGGCAGATTTAAGCGGTTGGGCTTTTTTGCGTGGCGTTTCTTTTTTGCCGGTGGGAGCGCCGCCAAAGGTGAGGCCGCCGCCCATGCCGCCCCCCAGCGTAAGACCCGCAAGTGGATCGGCATCGGGGGCGGGCGTTTCAGGCTTGTCGTCGGCGGCATCTTCTTTCGCATCGTTTTTGTTGGCGTCTTTTTGAGCTGGTGGTGCTGGATCAAGCACCACATAACCTTCTTCATGCAGGGTGATGAGCTGCTTGGTGAGGTGACGTTGGGCCGCGGCAAGGTCGGGCTCGGTCATCAGCCGTTTGCTGGCGGCCTCACGTAACAGAGACACGTCGTTGTTTGTTTCAAGCAAAAAAGCAAGCAGCCGCCACGGCAAATGCCCTTTGCTGACCAGTTTGCCCGGCTCGGCTTCTTGAAGTGTGGTGTATTGGACCTCGCTCCAATACTGCACCCCCTCGCGGCGCTTGGGTGTTTTTTTGATGAGCTTCTTGCGAGCGGTCATCAGCTTGGGGTCTTTGGAGTTTTCGTCGATTAAGGCGATTTTTTCTTTGTGACGCAAAATCTTCACGTCGTCTTCGTGGGCCACGGCAAACACATGACCTTGCGTGTCGAATTGTGGGCGGCCCGCACGGCCAAACATTTGATGGGCGTTGCTGGCGGCAATGAGCTTCTTTTGGCCGCGTGGGCCCTTGAGTAAATCGGTGAGCACCACCGAACGGGCCGGAAGGTTCATGCCTGCAGCAAGGGTTTCGGTGCACACGCAAAAGCTGAGAAGTTTTTGCTGAAAAAGCTCTTCAACCACACGACGGTATTTGGGCAGCAAGCCTGCGTGATGCACCCCCACGCCGCGCAACAAAATGCGCTTGAGTTTGGGTCCGGCGCCGTGGTCAAAAAAACCATCGTCTGCCAACGCGTCAATTTGCGTTGCGAGTTGTTTTTGCTGGCCCTCGACAAGCATGTCGCGCCCGCGCAAAAGATCGGCCGTGGCCCAACATTTGGCACGGTCAAAACAAAACACCAAGGCGGGGATTTTGCGGGTGTCGGCGTCGCCCTTCACCATATCCACCAACTGGTCGGGAAGCAGTGCGTCGCCAATCCAATGGTATTGCAGGGGGATGCGCCGCTCGGTGCCTTGCACCAGCGTGAGATCACGATCGTGTTTTTGGCGCAGCCACGAAAGAAACAAGCTGGCATTGCCCACCGTGGCAGAAAGCAGCAGAAGACGCACATGCGCAGGCAACAATGAAAGCGACAGCTCCCACACAATGCCGCGCTCGGGCTCGGCAAAGCTGTGAAATTCATCCATGACCACCGCACTCACCTGACTAAAGTCAAAGGCGTCGGGGTGCAGCAATCGGTTAAGTAAAATTTCGGCCACCACCACCAGCACCGTGGCCCGCGGATTCACCGAGCGGTTGCCCGTAACCAGCCCGATTTGGTTGCGGTCAAAGCCCCATCGCTCGGCCGCATCTTGAAGCTCGGTGAACTTTTGATCGGTGAGCGCAATCAGCGGCGTGGTGTAATACGCCGTGGTGCCATTAACCAAGGCCTCGTAAAGCGCCGCCTCGCCAATCACCGTTTTGCCCATGCCCGTGGGCGCACACACCAACACGCCGCCACCGGTGTCGCGCCGGTCAAAAAAGCGCATGAGCGCATCTTCTTGCACGGGATAAGGATCAAACGGAAGTTGATCCAAATAATTCAACAAAATGTCGTCGCGTGTGGAAAGGGGCGTGGGCATGAGATCAGGTTAACCGTTCACGGTTTTCAAGAGGATGCCTGTGGATAACGCGAGGGGAATTTAACCGCCAAGGGGGCAAGTGAGGGAGCCAAGGAAGGCAAAAAAGAAAATTAAAAACGTTATTTTTCTGCCTTGGTATGCGTGCGAAAATCAAGTCAAGGCGATTGAGAAACGCCCTTCAGAAAGCGCCTCTTTAACCCGACAGTCCCTGCCTTCCTTGGCGTTCTTGGCTCCCTTCGTGTTTGCCTTGGGATTTTAAAACTGTGAACGGTTACGTTTTCATGCAACAAGGCACGGTGTGCCGTATTTGATGATTTGTTTGTCGCGGGTGACAAAAATGAGGTTTTCGCATGTGGCCTGAGCAATCATCATGCGGTCGAATGGATCGCGATGGTGAAGCGGAAGCTTCGCCGCTGCAAGGCCATGTTGAAGTTGAATGGGTAATGATTCAATGCGATTGCGCTTTAAAACCTGTAGAAGGTCATTGGGCATAGACAGTCGCCCCGCTTGGGCTTTAATTGCCATTTCCCACGCGGCAGCTGCGCTTAGAAAAATGATTGCGGTGGGATCGGCGATGGCCGTTTGAGCTTCTTGGGAGAGTAAATGTGGGTCGTCCATGAACCACAGAAGTGCGTGCGTGTCTAAAAGGTAGCGGTTCAATTAAGCTTTCCCGTCAAAAGCCGCTTGGATATCTGAGGGCAAAGGCGCGTCAAAATCATCGGCGATTTGAACGCGCCCTTTCCAGTCACCCCCGGTTCGCGGGGCGACGGGTTCGACATATTGCACCAATCGAGCGATGGGCTTGCCTGCTTTTCCAATCACAATTTCTTCACCTGCTGCGGCACGATCAAGGAGCTGCGAAAGGTGTGTTTTGGCTTCGTAGGTATTGACGATCTTCATGTGTCTATTATCGCCTTAAAAACACAGTTGGTCAAGTTGGTTAGGCCTTAAAAGGGTAAAAAACAAGATGCGAAGGATGTTTGTGCGGTAGAGCGAAGAAGGCGCAATCGCCACTGTTGGTAAAAGATTTTACGCCAAGACGCCAAGATGCCAAGGAAGACAAGAAAGCCAACAAAAACACTTTTTGAGGTTACTGAGGTTTCCCATTCTCAACGGACGCGGGCCTTCGTGTTCGCCTTGGGATTTTAAAACGGTGAACGGTTACCGATCCCTTCGCCCCTTCGCATTTCTGCGGATTTAAATAACGGCTGCGGTGATTTTTTGGATGAGGTCGGCTGCGTCGGCGGGGGAGAGTTTGCCTGCGGGCCAGGTGGTGGCGAAGGATTTTTGGGTGGCTTCTGCTTGTTTGCCGTAGCGGGGGATGAGGTGGAAATGCACGTGCATGACTTCTTGGCCTGCGGCCGAGCCGTTGTTTTGCAGCACGTTGAGGCCTTCACAACCCGTGGCCTGCTTAACCGCACGAACCAAACGCGGAAGCACACGGCCCAAGGCCGCCGCCGCATCGTCGGACAAGTCGCCCAATTCAGCGGCAGGCTCCTTGGGAATCACAAGGCAATGGCCGTGGGAGACCGGGCCAATATCAAGAAAGGCCAAAACGTGGTCGTCTTCATAAAGACGATGGCAAGGGATTTCACCGGCGATGATCTTGGAGAAAAGGGTGGGCATGGGGGGGAGTTCGTAAACAGCAATTAGTAAGTAGCAATTAG
>JAZGFZ010000166.1:0-19163 GCA_036480015.1 Algisphaera sp.
ACTGGGGCGTTGTTGGGGGCAGGGGCAACCGCGGCAATTTCTGTTGCGGGTTCGTTTGCGGGGGGGGCCATGGTTGCGGTTTTGACAGCGGGAACGCTGGGGGCGGGTTCATCAACCGGTTCGACAACAGATGCCCCCGACTTGGCAGGCGCATCACGCAGGGCCATGGCCATCTCGCGATTGCGTTCAAGTTCTTTGAGTCGTTTTTGCACCAAGGTGCGGTCTTCGGTGGTGAGGTTGTCAATTTCAGACGCGGTGGCATAGCCACGGGTCATGTGGGCGAGAGGTTGCTCGTCAACAGGCAGGGTGAAATACGGCAGCATGGCGGCTTCGACCGCGACGATTTTGGGATGAACGGCCGGGCTGCTGACTGGCACGTCGGGCTTGGCGACTTGCATGTCGGGGTCGCTAAGAAGATCGCCGGGTTCAGGGCCCGTTTCTTTTGAAGGGATTGTGGTGAGCAAAGGCGTGGGGTCGGCGGGACGCACCGCAGGTTCATCGCTCGGGGGCGAAAGCGTGGCCACGCGCGGGGGACGCGTGGTGCGAATGGGCGCGGCGGGCTCAGCCACAGGCTCTTCGGGCGTGGCAGGTTCAACGATTTCGGTGACTTGAGACGGCGTTTGGGGTGCCGTTTGGGGCGAGACCGGGGGCGCTACCACAACCGGGGTGACAGGGGTCATTTGTTCGGCGGGTTTAAGGGTTGGCGGTGTGGGTTGGGCAACCTGCACGGCGGGGGTGGCGGGTTCAACCTCAGGAGCCTCAACCGTAGGCGTTTTAACAGCAGGTTCAACAACCGGGTCGAGGATGTCTTGAACCTCAGTGGCCGGGGTGGCTGGCGCGGTGGGCTCAGCCGGAGGATCGGGGGTGACCACGGGTGCCAAGCGGGTGCCGCTTGGGGTGGTGGGGGTTTCTGGTGTTTCTGGGCTTGAAGATTCGGAGCTTGAAGTGTCGGCAGGCGTGTCAGACTCGGGTGGGTCGGCAGCTGCAACGGCTTCGGCGGCGGCCAAGGCTTGAGGCGGCAAAAACACATAGGTGTTTTGCGGCGGAATGATTTTGTAATAGCTGTCGATGGTTTCGATGATTTGAACCAAATCGCCACGGTTCAGATCGACCAAGGGGCGGTAGCTTTCAGCCGGGGCTTTGGTGACATCTTGGTGGGCGGCATACACGCGGGTGCGGTCGGTGTTGACCACGCCTTTGGTGCCATCGGCCTTGGCGTCAACGTTCTTGCGTTCGACAAAGCTCGACACGCCTTCGGGGCAGCGAATTTGATACCAGCCAAAAAGCTCGGTTTCGACCTGAACGCGATCGCCACGTTTAAGCTCGCCCACGGGGTAATACGCCCGACCTGCGCCTGATCGCACAGGCACCGAGTCTTGGGTGATGACCGCTTCGTAAGCGAAGGCAGGGGTCGAAACGGATAGCAAAGCAGCAAGGCTGCAGAGCGTGAACACGTAACCAAGGCCGCGGAGGGTCATGGTGGATTCCTTAGAGGGTTGGGGCGAGGGCCCGATTTGGATGAACCCTCATCATACCCGGGGAGGAAAGGGCGTTGGGGGTGGAGCGGGAGGAAATGCAGTGGGCGGGTTAAAGGGGGGGATGTTGCCCGAGGCTACGACCTCGACACCAACAACAACGTTCTCAAGCGGTAAAGAAGAAGGCGATCGGCGAAAAGGCAATTTGGTCCGCAGATGACGCAGATTGAAACCAGATTAAAGCAGGTGGGGAATCGAGAGGGCCGTATCGAAAAACACAAATGGACGCATTCGTTCGTGGTTAAAAGAAGCGTTGTAGGTCAGGCGTATCCGCCTGACTGCTGACTAAAAAAAGTAGTTTCAACGGATGGTTCAAGATGGTTTTGTTAAAGAAGGTTTTTAAGTGATCTGGGGTCGTTTTGATACCGCTGGATAACCGATTGCCGTAGCTGGGCGGTTCCAAACAAACGGTAGCCTTTGACCTCTTTGTCATTTCCCACAAACAACAAAACATAGTGCTCATAGGGCTGCGGTAGATTCCGCTCTTGCAACCCGTCAATCGGGCCCGCGATCGTTCGGCCGGATTCTGGCCACGCTCTTAGTGTGTCGGTCAATTGGAGATAGGCGTCATAGAAGCCAGTCACCACTTCGGCGGGTGCGTTCTTGACCAGTTCGTACCAATCAAACTGATCTGCGAGGTCTTCAAGCAGAGCTCGGGATTCAAAAAAAGGTCGGTTCATGCTGTGCGTCGTGCCGCGACGAGGGCTTTCATTTGCTCAAGCGAACGCGGGCCTTGCTCAAAGTCGTTGGCCGCTTGGACCTCTTGGGCAAGCTCAACGAGACGAGCGTCTACCGCTTGGTCGATCAGCACTTTTTCGCGTACCGCCTGGTTCACAAATTCGTCAATGTTTTTACACCGACCGCTTCGCACCGCTTTTTCAATCAGTGGTTTCATGTCTTGGTTGATGTGTACCTGCATTGCGGGCTCCATTTGGAGGTCTAACGTTACCCCCTAATGATAGCACGCCAAAGAGCGTGAAAGAAAATTTGTAGGTCAGGCGTACCCGCCTGACTGCTGACCGCCTTGGGTTTGTTTGAGCCTGACAACGAAGAGTCAGGCGGGTACGCCTGACCTACGTACGGGATTTTCACGAAGTCGAGAATGGGTCGGGCTCGCGTGAATCGTTGGGATCAGATTGCTTGCCATTCCTCTTGCTTTAATGTCTTTCTTCGTGCCTTCGAGCCTTTGGCACTTCGTGTTTGTCTTGGGATGTTGGACGCGGACATTGCCACGGTTTTTTTGTGGTTTTTCGTTGGGCGTTCTAAGGCAGTGCCTCACGCAAAGGCGCGAAGGCGCAAAGGGGGCGTTTCGCTTCGGCTGCGTGACGTTTCGGCTGAATGCCACAACGCGATCTAGTTTGATCTGGTTTCAATCGGCGTCATTTGCGGGCAAAAGCGGTTTTTGATTTGAGGGAAAGCGGGGCCGTGGCCGGGTGGGGTATCCTGTCTTTTTTATTGAACATCAACCCTTTGGGCGCGTAGCAATATGATGAATTCTTCTTTTTGGGCTCGATGGGTTGCTTGTTGGGGGCTGGCTGTTGCTGGGGCCGCGCTGGCTCAGCCGGTGGATGGGCGTGCGCCTTCGACGCGGGTGAAGGCGCACGCGCCGGCGAAGGTTTCGGCGGCAGTGCCCGCGGCGGCGGTTGGGGTTCAAAAACCTGCCGAACCTTCGGTGCGTGAGGTGATTGGTTTGATTGATGCGCGTCGGCGGTTACGCGGCGACATGCCCACGGGGCGCGGGGTGGTGTTTGCCCATGTGGAGGGAACGCCGGGGGCTTACGCTCCCAAGCTTGATGGACCAGGCTATCGGGATGTGATGTTTTCGCTGGTGTCGGGGCCCAGTGCGGCGTCGGGCCATGCCACCACCACGGCGCGGTTTATTTATGGCGACAAAGGTTTGGCGCCTGGGGTGGAGGTGGTGCAGTGTTTAACGGCGGGCGATTTTATGAACGAAAAGTATTTGCGTTCAAACACGCCCGGTGTGGCGCCGGTGGCCACCTTGGGCACGCACGAAACATCAAGCCCGCGGGTGTTCACCCATTCGTGGATTGGCGATCCACCGCGGCCCACGGCCCGTCGGGTGTTGCGTCGTTTGGATTATCAAATAGACACACACGACGTGATAGTGGTGGTGGGCGTGAACAACGGGCGGCAAACCCCCGTGCCCGCGCTGTTGGGCAGTGCATACAACGTGTTGGCCGTGGGCACGACCACGGGGAAAAATTCGGGCGGCTACACGCGCGGGGACGATCCGGTGGATGGTCCGGGACGTTGTAAACCCGATTTGGCGGCGCCCACGGGACTCACCAGTTACACCACGCCTGTGGTGGCCGCTTGCGCGGGGTTGCTGGTGGAGCGGGCCGACACGCTTACAGAACGCGGCGTGGTGGATGCATCGCGCAGCGAGGTGATTAAGGCGGCATTGCTGGGCGGATGCACGAAGCCCAAAAATTGGGCACCCGATCCCGGTCATTCACTGGACGCATGGATGGGCGCGGGCGTGGTCAACATCGACCGGTCGCTGCGCATTATGAAAGACGCAGCGCTGCCCATGGGTAAGGCGCTTAAGCGCCGCTTCGGTTGGTCGTTTGTGGCGTTGGTTCCAGGGAGCGTTGCCACGTGGGATTTAACTTTGCCCGCCGTGCCGGGCCCTGTGACGTTGACCGCCGTGTGGCATCGCCGCATTGATGCGCGGCAAGCCATGTTGAAAAATAAGGCCACGGGCGAAACCGCCCCTTTGTGGTTGGACGCCCCGCGCTCGGCTGATTTTGACTTGCGATTGGTGTCGCTAAACGACGGGTCAGAAGTGGAAGTGGCGGCGAGCGCTAGCCGTGTGGACAACGTGGAACTTGTGGTGGCCCACGGTTTAGAAGCGGGCGCTTATCGCATTGAAGTGGTGCGGCAAAACGGCGAAGCCGAACCCGCCGAAGCGTGGGATGTGGCGCTAACGTGGGCGATTGATTTGCCCAAGCGGTAAAAAGGCGAAAGGGGAGTGTGAAGTCGGTTTATGGCGGTGGTCTGCGCAAAAAGAAACCCCGTGCCCTGCACCGTCGCAAGGACGGGAGAAGGACGGTCGGGGTGTACCCTTGTATTATCGCCAATCGAGCCCCGTATGCAAGAGGACCCTTGGAAAAAACTTGAAAAAAGCCTCTCGCAGGACCGTTTGGGCGTGTACGGTCAAGACGGAGTGTCTCATCGCATCATTGCTGCCCGATATTTGTGGAATATTGCCCTTTCCGAGGCTCTGTACGCTCCTTTACAGATGTGCGAAATTGGCCTCCGAAACGCCATCGACCAAGCCATGTGTCAAATGACAGGTGGGTCTGCGTGGTACGACAAGGCGCTTCTAACGGGTTGGGGGAAGAAGCAAATTTGCAAGGCTAAGAATGATTTGGGCCGCAGTAAAAAAAACCTCGCGCCCGGCCGCATCGTTGCCGAACTCAACTTTGGTTTTTGGACCAGCATGTTCGAGAGCCACTACGAAACACGCAAGGCTTACTTCTTGCCTGGCGGGATCAAACGTACCTTCCCTGGCCTACCCAAGTCCAAGCACAACCGTAAATTCCTTAATAAGCACCTCAAGGAAATTCGTACCCTTCGTAATCGTGTTTTTCATCACGAACGCATCTTGCATTGGAAGGACCTGCCTGACCAGCATCAAGCCATTCTCGACACGATTGGCTGGATTCACTCTGATCTCATCGAATTAACTGAAATGGTGGATACTTTTCGGGGAATTCACGCGGCAGGCATTCAGCCCTACCTCGACAAACTTGACAATCACCTCGATTAAAAAAGAAAGTCAAGATGATTTTCTTTTTCGCGATCCAATCTGGATTCCCGCCTTCGCGGGAATGACGGAGGGGGAACGCTGGCCATGGCGGGAGACTGGACTTACCTGTTTTTCCTCAATCCATCAGCCCCTTCCCCGTTACAGCAGCACGGTGGCGCCGGGTTTGATGGCATCTGGCAGGTCGATGTCGGCGAGGTCTTCGGGGTAGATGGCGGTGGTTTGTTTGATTTCGATGTTGGCGTTGGGGGTGCCGTCGGCGTTGCGGGGCACGCTGACGCCGCGGGTTTCGAGCCAGCGGGCGGCACGCTCTGTTTGAATTTGTTTGCTGGAGGCGGGGCTGTCGGTTTCGATTTTGCCTTCGATGTCGGCGTTTTTAATGGGGGCGAATTCATCGGTGCGATCGGTTTCGTAAATGATGGAGCTGTCGGTCATGGGCAGCGCGTCGAACACGAAGGTTTCGAGTTTGATGGCGTTGGCGTCAGTGGGGTTGACGGTGGTGTTGGCCGCGGCGTCATAAAACGGCACTTTTTTCTCGGCGCGGTTGAAGGGCAGGCTGAATCCGTCGGCGCCGGTGTTGAGGGTTTGGACAAAGTCGGTGCGAATGCAGTGCAGGGCAATGGAACCGGCGCGGAATCGCAATTCGCCGTCGGGGGTGGTTTGCTCGGCGATGTCGTCGGGCAGGTTGCTGTATTCAATGACGGTCATTTTTCCGTTGACCAAACAGAAGTTGCCGAGTTTTTCTTTGGCAAAAGCTTTGGGCAGCATTTTGCTGGACATTTGAGCGTTTTCAAGATCGTGCAGGCCGATGAACAGCGGGTCGATCATGCGAACGATGGGGTTGTCGACTTGGGTGTAGCTGATTTGCTCGATGCCGCGTTTTTGCATGTCTGCGATAGCGCCTTGGGTGAACAGGGCTTTGAGGGATCCACCGTGACCATTGGGTGACAGGGCCAGTTCGTGTTTGCTTTTGAGCAGCACTTTGTGGCTGGCGATGTCGATGGCGGGCATCATGGCTTGCGGGAAGATCATGACGTTGGCGGGGTCGAGGCCAAAGTGGTTTTGTTCTTCGAAAAACGCGCGGGTGGGGGCGTCGTTGATGGGGCTGGTCATCACATACCAAGGGATGGTGGCACCGTATTTTTCTTGTGTTTTGATGAGGTATTCGGCAAAGCAGGAAAACAAAGGCAATCCGCGTTGGACGGTGGCGGGAAAAGTGCCTTTGGGGGCGTCCCAGCCGAGTCTTGTGCCTTGGCCGCCAGCCACGGTGAAGGCGGCGACTTTGCCTTCGGCGATGAGGGTTTCACCGTGGGTGCGGGCTTGGGCGTAGCGGGGCTTGTCGGCGTCGGTGGGGGTGTACGCAAACCACGGTGCGGGTTCAAGGTTTTCAGGGATTTTGAATTCGGGGGTTTGCTTAACGTGGGTTTCGATGAGTCGTTTGACCTCGGGCCAGTCGATGCCTTCAACTTCGCAAAGCAGTGCATCTTGCTGGGTGTCGGTGAGACTGGCATGGTGGGCAAGCACGTGAAGTTGGCCACAGGTGTCGAGGGTGGCGTGGGCGTCGGCGTGGCGTTCGGCGAGGGTTTTCATGAGAGTTGTTTTGGGTGGGAGAGGAACGGGTTGCGAGGGCTCAAACGTTGGAATGGTTTCATCGGACGAATGGGCGGCGATGCTTTTGATTTAGATGCTTTGGAATGAAGCATTTAAGCCCTGCGTGGCCTTGGTTCGGTTTTATGAGGTTGCAGGAACATGATGAATAGCACGGCCCACGAAAAAGGGGCCTAATTTTTCTAAATAGTGTGATGTTTGCACGGTGCCGCGCATGGTTTGCACCAGTTGTGAAAGGGGTGCGAGGGCTTTGCCGGTGAGGCCGATGACGAAATCGTTGTCGTTGGGGTCGAGGCCGTGGCAGGCCAGCCGAATGTCGTGGGCGTGGTCGTTGCCGCCAAATTGCATGCCCAAGGTGCCGTGTTCTTTGAGAATGGTTTTTTGCTCATCGCTAGGCAGACGCGAAAAAGATCCGGCACGTCGCAGGGGATACCACACGGCCCAAGGCCAGTCGGGGTTCAGGGCGGTGCGGGTGGGGCGTTGGATGAGTGTTTCATCAAGGTCGCGTTCGTAGCCGATGGCGTAGGAGCGGCCCAGCATGGTGAAGGCGGGCAGTGGGGTGAGCGGAGCAAAGGCGTCGTGTCGCGCGGGATGGCGGGTGGCGTTCATTAACACGGCGGGATCGGTGGCGAAGGTGAGAACGGCTGCGCCCAAGGGGTCATTCACAGCTTGGTACAGCACGGCGCCATGGTGGGGGCTGGCGGCGGCGTCGAGCGATTCGGCCAAGGGTTGGGTGCAGGATGCTTGGGTGTAAACCAGCAATTGCATGAACAACCGGGTGTTGGACGTGGTGCCCGCCCCGCGTTCTGAAAGATCGAGCGGTTTGGCGGCGGGACGTTGAGGGGGGGAAGGTGTATTCACAGGTTTATAAGGATAAGGGCTGGCTGTTTTCGGGCAGCGAAAAAGTGGCGTAACGCAGGATGGCCGCCGCGGCGGTGGCGGCGGTTTCGATGCGTAGCACGTTGGGGTTGAGGCTCCAGCGTTTGATCTGGGCATTGTCGGCGGCGGCCAGTTCGGCGTCGCTCCAGCCGCCTTCGGGGCCCACAAGAAGCCAAATGTTGTCGGCCGCGGCAAGATCGTGTTGGATGGAAGCGGGGGGCCAAGGCGCAGCGGCAGGTGAAAGAAGTCGGGCGGCGCTTGCAGCTGCGGCGCGGGCGAGGGCATCGCTGAAACTTATCGGGCTTTGCACGGTGAGCATGTGGGCGCGTTGGCATTGCTTGGTGGCGGCCAAAGCCGCTTTGTTGAGGCGTTCAATTTTGTTGGGGCGGGCGTCAACAACACTGCGATCGCAGTTCAAAGGAACCACTTCGTCGGCGCCCAATTGGGTGAGTTGATTGACAAGGTCTTCGGCCCGTGAGCCTTTGGGCAATGCGGTGGCCACGGTGAGGGTGGTGGCGGCTGCGGGCGTAAAAAACGCCTTTCCCACCCGGCATTGCACCTTGCGGCGGTCGGCTTGGACAATGATGGCAGGGGCGGTGTGGCCTTGGCCATCGAAAAGTTCAATGGGGGCATCGGGGCCCAATCTCAGCACCCGCTGGGCGTGATGGGCTTGGGTGGGGTCAAGTTCGCAAAGCGGTTTTGAATTGTCCGGCACGCTTGACGTGTCCGATAATGCGTAATGCGTGAGGGTGGGGCAGTGAAAACGTGGCGGCATGAGAGCAGTGTAAAGCGACCGTCCGAGAACGGGGCCGTGGACTTAAACGCGGCAAAGGTCGATAGAGCGGGACGGCGCGCTCGGTGTGCGCGTTTTGGCCTTGTTTGTGGGCTTTGTTTGTGTCGCGTGTGAACGAAATGTCTGATCCCATCACCCAGTCTGAAACTCCGCTTCCGGCCGCCACGGCCGGGGGCGATGTCGCGGCCGATGCGTTGGCGGCGATGGATCAAATGGTGTCGCAGGCGGCGGATTTGGATGCGGGTTTAGAAGATGAGCTGGCGGGCAGTTTTGAAAGCATCGAAACGGTGCGGGCTGAAGTTGAGGCTGCTGTTGGGGCTGAGGGCGAGGTTCAAAAAGAATTTGAATCGGTTGAGGCGACTGTTGAGACTGTTGAATCTGTTCAAGCGGTTCAAGTTGAAGTGGAAACACCTGTTGATTCTCAGGCTGACGCACAAGATTCTGACGCATTGAAGTCATCGAGCGAAGCGGCTGAACCCGAGGCTAAATTTGAGCCTGGGGCGGCGATTGATTTGGACGCCTTGTTGGCCCAAGAGGCTGACACGGTGTTGGAAGGAGGGTTTGAAACAACGCACCCCAATCCGGATGAAGCGGAGGCGGTTCATGACGCGACTGCCACGGCCCCTGCGACCTCTGAAGAGGAAAAAGAGGCGTTGATTAACGACGCTTTTGCGGCGGCGAAATTGGTCGTCGAGTCGGAAGACGCCGGTGTTGAAACTAAAACTAAAACTAAGTCTGAGCTTGAAGCAAATGCTTCAGAAGTGGTTTCTGTTGAAGACGTCTCGGGTGGTGACGCAACGCCCGACGCTTCGGTTCTCTCGGACGCCGATGCTGAAGCCGAGGCTTTTGCGGCAGCGTTTTTAGCCGAAGAGATGCCCGAATCACCGTCTGCTCCTGAGGTGGAGGCGGCCGCGGAATTAGAAGAAGGGCCCGCCGCGCCCAATGCCGAGCGGGTGAGTGAGGCCATTCGTCAGGTCGAGGCATTGCTGGCCGAAGCGGATCAAGCCACGGAAGACGCAAAGTCGCCCACTGCCGATCAAGATTCGGCCAGCGGCGGGGCAGAGGGGGATTCTGCATCGGATGCGGACGGGGACGTTGAATCTGAATCCAAGTCGGGCACTAAGTCAGACGAAGAGGCTGAAGCGGAACTGATGGCAGGGCTTTTTGCCGCGCCCTCGCTTGATATTCCCAGTGCTGCACCTGTGACAGAGAACGCCTCCGAAGGGGAAGCCGGTGGCCTTGCCTCGGATTCAGAATCGGTTGCGGCACCACCGATTCACCCTGATACGCAAGCCGGCAGCGACGTTGAGGATGAAGCGGTTGCCGCGTCTGGCTTGAAACGCAGCCTCATGTGGCCTCTTGGGTTATTGGGTTGGCTGCTCACCCTGGTCAACCGACCGCTGCTTGGAATGTCAGATCAAGTGCGACTCACCGTGGGCGCCGTGGCCTTGGCCGTGGCCGTGCCCGGCGGTTTGTTGTTGGGCTACGCCTTGCTTTTGAAGTGAGTGGGTGGGCAGTGTCCGTCAGACGCGTCAAGACGCGCTGACGCAAGGCATGGATTTGGACGCATGACTGAGTTTCGCTTCACTCGCCTGACTGCCTTGGGATTTATTTGATTCTGACAACGAAGAGTCAGGCGAGTACGCCTGACCTACGGGATTCTCACACGCAATTGTCTTGATTTAATGTCTTTCTTTGGGACTTCGAGCCTTTGGGATTTCGTGTTTGTCTTGGGATGTTGGACGCGGGTGTCGCTATGGGGTTGGTTTTTCTAAGGCAGTGCCTCACGCAAAGGCGCGAAGGCGCAAAGGGGGAGCTTCGCTTACGCGTTGGGGGTGGGCGACCACGGGAACCTGAGACGGTTGCTGGATTCTCGCCTTCGCGGCCATGACGGCATTGAAACACGCGAAGGGTTACGGGCTTTCGTCTTGCGGGGTTTCCAAAAAGCGCCTTAAAATATTTGCGGCGGCGAGGGCGTCACGGCGGGCTTTTTTTTGTCCTCGGGTGAGTCCGGTGCGGGCCATTTGGTCGTTGGCGTCGGCAGAGGTGAGTCGTTCGTCGACCAAGTGAACGTCGAGGCCAAAGCGTGCTTTCAGTACGGCGGCGAGGGTTTGGTTTGTTTTGGCTGCAGGGCCTGCGCTACCGTCCATGTTGAGGGGCAGGCCCAGGACCAAGGCGTCGGGCTGTTCGCTCTCAATGGCGACACCAATTTGGCGTAGCCGTTCGGTGTCGCTGGCGGTCACGATGACATCGCCCGGCGAAACAATGCCGGTTTCATCGTCGCCGGTGGCAAGACCGGTGCGTTTGGCTCCAAGATCAATGGCGAGAAATCGCATGGGGGGGAGGATAGCAATTAGGGGTTAGCAGGTAGCAGTTAGCAATACGGGACGGAAGGGGGTGATGGGGGATGCTGAATGAGGTGAGGTATTTCACTTAGTCCCTTAACCCCTGATCACTTAGTCCCTTCATTCTTTTCACAAGTATTCGTTGCCGGCTTCTTCTCCCACGCGGGCGTGTAGCTCTTTGATACGTTCGGCTTGGTCGGCTCGGCACACCAAGGTGGCTTTGGCGGTGTGAATGACGATGAGGTCTTCGCAGCCGATGGTGGTGATGAGGTGGCCGGGTTGGTCGTTGGCGGTGAGAATGTTTTTGCTGTCGAGGTGGATGGCTTGGCCGCCTGATGCGGCGTGGCCTTGGGCGTCGGGGGTGAGGGTTTCACCAAAGCTGGGCCAGCTGCCGACATCGAGCCAGCTGAGAGGCATGGGCACGGCGGCCACGGTGAAGTCGGGGTCGGCTGAGGCGGGTTCCATGACGGCGAAGTCGACGCTGATTTTATGGAGTGTGGGAAAAACGTCGTTGAGTACGGCGTCTTGAGTGGGTGTTCCCCATGCGTTGGCGATTTGGGTGAGTCCTGCGTGGTTTTCGGGGGCAAACCGGGCGATGGCTTCCATGACGGCGGAGGCTCGCCACACGAACATGCCGCTGTTCCAAAGAAATTTGCTGGGCCCGGCGGCGTGGTAGGTGCTGGCGACAGCGGCTGCGGGTTTTTCTTTGATTTTATCGACGGTTAAGGCTTCGTGGCCGTTTATGGCCTTGCCCAGTTGTAGATAGCCGTAGCCGGTGGCGGGGTGGGTGGGGGCAATGCCAAAGGTGACCAAGGTGCGTGGGCCTGATTCGGCGAGGGCAAAACCGTGATCGACAATTTTGCGCAATTCGTCTTGCGGCTCGATGAGGTGGTCGGCGGTGAACACGGCCACGACCGCATCGGGGTCTTTGGCGTGAATGGCGGCGCAGCCCAGTCCCACGGCGTTGAGGGTGTCGCGGCCGATGGGTTCGGCGATGAATCGCTCGGCGGTGAGTCCGGGCAGTTTGTCTAGCATGATGTCGCGCGTGGCGGCGCCTGCGCACACATAAACTTGTTCGGCGGGCAAAAGGCCTTCGAGCCGTTGCACGGCTTCTTGCAACAGCGAGCGACCACCTGCGCCTTGGGCGTCGGATTCAATGAAAGGGATGAGTTGCTTGGGCAGACCCTTGACGGACATGGGCCAAAGGCGGGTGCCGGATCCACCGGCGATGATGAGGGCGTAGCGCATTTTATTTTTTGGGGTTGGGGGGGCTGGCGATTAATTTTAAGCGTTCACCATTGGCGAAGCGGGGGGGATTGGAGCAATATCTCCCAAGGATAGCCTGTGAGGCGAAAGGGCTTGTGGGTTTTTCTTTAAGATGGTGGCATGTCGCGGCGGTTGTCTCGCTTATTTTTGGAGAACTCTTATGGTCAAAACATACTTTTCCGACGTTCAAAAGCCCATTTTATTTGAAGGAGCGGACAGTAAAAAGCCGCTTGCGTTCAAACATTACGACGCCCAGGCGGTGGTGATGGGCAAAACCATGGCCGAGCACTTGCGATTTGCCGGTTGTTACTGGCACAGCATGCGTGGGGCCGGGGCCGACCCTTTTGGCCCGGGTACGCGGATGATGCCGTGGGAAGATGCGAGTGATCCGATGCAGGCGGCGGAAGACACCATGCACGCCATGTTTGAGTTTCTTTCGAAGTTGGGCTTGCCTTACTGGTGTTTTCATGACCGTGATATTGCCCCCGAGGCCGCCACACTTGGTGAAACCAACAAGCGGCTGGATCAAATCGTGAAGCTTGCCAAAAAGAAGCAAGATGAAACAGGCATTAAGTTGTTGTGGGGCACCACCAATGCGTTTAGTCACCCACGTTTTATGGGGGGTGCGGCCACCAGCCCCAACGCGGATGTGTTTGCTCACACTGCGGCGCAGGTGAAAAAAGCGATGGAATGCACGCATGAGCTGGGAGGTAATGGCTATGTGTTTTGGGGTGGACGTGAAGGCTACGAAACGCTTTTGAACACCGACATGAAACGCGAATTGGATCACTTGGGATTGTTTTTGAATCTTGCGGTGGATTACAAAAAGAAGATTGGTTTTGACGGGCCGTTTTGGATTGAACCCAAGCCCAAAGAACCCACCAAGCACCAATACGATTTTGATGCCGCCAGTTGCCACGCGTTTTTACAAAAATACAATCTTGTTGAGCATTTTGGTTTGAACATTGAGGCCAACCACGCCACCTTGGCGGGGCACACGTTTCATCATGAGATTAAATATTGCGTTGACAATGGCTTGATGGGCAGCATTGATGCCAACGCGGGAGATCTTTTGTTGGGGTGGGACACCGATCAATTCCCGATGAATCTTTATGACACCGCGTTGGTGATGTATGAGGTGCTGCGGAACGGTGGCTTTCAGCAGGGCGGGGGGCTTAATTTTGACGCGAAGGTGAGACGCCAAAGCACCGATCCCATTGATTTGATTTATGCCCACATTGGCGGCATGGACGCCTTTGCCCGGGGACTTAAAATGGCCGCGGCCATGCACGAAGACGGGGCGTATGCCCAAGTGATTAAGGAGCGTTACAGCAGTTGGGACACGGGCCTTGGCGCTGACATCGAAGCCGGAAAGGCTGACTTTGAAAGCTTGGCCGCCCACGCTGAAAAAACAAATATTCAGCGTGTGGGCAGCGGGCGACAAGAGCGTCTTGAGAACATGCTTAATGACTATTTTTGATGCTTGAATGCTTCTGTTGCTCTAAAGGATCGTTGCTGCATTTTTGCTGTTCTGTGGTATTCTCAAGTCGTTATGCCTGTTTCCTTTTTTTTACAAAATGCAGCCCTGCGTATGTTGACTGATGATGATGCGCCCATTCTTGAAATTGCACGGCGTGTGACGGCGGTGTGCCGCGAGGCGGGGTTGGAGGCGGCCGTTATTGGCGGGGTGGCGGTGTTTTTGCATGGGTACGAACGAACCACGGTGGATGTGGATACTTATTGCGGTGATCGTGAAGCAGTTGCCGTGGCGTTGCGTGCTGCGGGCTTTTCATGGCACCCTGAGGCATCTGAATTTCGCTTAGAGGGCGTGCCTGTTCATTTGCTTAATGCGGATGAGTTGGGGCATGCTCCGGCGTATCTTGAAGAACGCCGCGGCATTCAAACGGTTTCGTTGGGTGAGTTGTTAACGCTGAAACTGCGGACGGGGGTTCGTTGTTTGACGCGTGCTCAAGATTTGGCCGATGCCGTGAAACTTATTCGCATTCATAAATTGAATGGTTCGTACGCCAATCGAATTGGCGCGGATGTTCGCGCTGAGTTCAAGAGCATTCTTAAGGAATTGGGATGAGAGTGGCTTGGCACGGAGACGACTGTTCTTCACGCTTTTTTTATTTGGCCTAGAAGTGTTTTTGGCCACCCTGTAAACATCACGAATTTAACCCCTCGGAAACACAGAAACAACATGCCTACACTTTTGAACGGCTGCGGCACTTGGTATTACGGCAAGAGCAATCTCAACAAACACGAAGGGGTGTGTGAGAAATGCGGATGGTCGGGCATGCTGCGGACGTATGACACGGCCAAGTATTTTGTGGTGGTGATGGTGCCGTTGATTCCCTTGGGCAAACTTAAGATTTTGGATGAATGCCCCAAGTGCAAAAACCATCGGGTGGCCAAACTAAAGGTGTGGGAACGCGAGGGCGCCAAGGCGGTGGAAACGTCGCTTGCTGCGTTTGAGGCCGATCCAGACAATCGTGATTTGGCGCGTGCAGCGTTGGGGGCCACGGTGGGCTTTTATCGTCAAGACGATTTTGATGAACTGTCGGGTGCGTTGGTTCAGGCGTTTCCAGAGGATGTAAAAATACGCACGTTGGTGGCCAATGGGCAGTCGCACTTTGGCCAAACCGAGGCTGCGGAGGCAAGCTATTACGAAGCGATCGCGCTGCCTGACAGTGACGATGCGCGGCATAACTTGATTTTGAATTTGTGTCGCAAAGGTGACCCCGATGCGGCGCTGGCGCTGTTGCCCATGCTTGACGCGACGCCGCCGAGTGAGAATGACGCAGACGCTTGCGAGCGTGACCGCGATGTGGCGGGGCAAACCTTGGCCACGGCCGAGGCGTTGGGTGCGGCGGCTCGGGCGGATGAAGGGGTGGCGTTGTTGGAGGAGCGGCTGGCCGATCGGTCTGATTTGCGTGACAACGCGTCATTTGTCGAACTGCGTAAGCGATTGGAGAAAGGGGCCAAGTCGGGCAAAGCGGTGAAGGCCAAGTTGGTGGGAGGGGCCGCCAGGCAAGCTCAGGGGGGAGGCGGCGTAACGCGTTATGCCGCGGTGGCGGCCATGGTTTTGGTGCCGCTGCTTATTTTGGGTGGCTTTACGTTGGTGAGTTTGAACAAGGCCCAAAAGCGTTGGGTGAATGTGGTGAATGGTTCGCCTGAGCATTATGCCGTGGCCATTGATGGCAACGCGTCCTTTACGGTGACGCCTGGCCTTCCGCCGGCGATTCCCATGGCAGAGGGTGATCACACGTTTCAAATTGAGTTGCCTGACGGCCGCATTTTGCCGTCGGGGCAGTTTAAGGTGACGGGTGGTTTTTTTACTCGGCCCTTTAGCAAGACAGCTCAGGTGTTAAACCCCGATGGCTTGGCGATGGTGATTCGTGAAGTGCATGTGTATGGCCAAGTGTCTACGCCCCCTTCATCGGAAGTGTTGGTGCCGTCGTATTTCAGCCAACAACCCAGTGTGGAGCATCCCTTTACCGAGGCGCCCGACAGCGTGACCATCGAAGGCTCGGGTGAGGTGCGTATTGGTCTAAGCCAAGAAACCCCCGAGTTTATTGATGCGTTGGGCTGGATGTTTGATCACGAAGGGCCTAAGGCGGGGGCTGAGTATGCACTGCGGTATTTGGTTTTTGATCCAAACGACCCGGTGGCGATTGGCGTGGCTTCGAGTCATCCCGATGCGGCTGCGTTTGCGGCGGTGGTGGGGCCATTGTTGGCTCAGCGCCCGGTGCTTTTGAATTTGCATCGCATGGATCAAAACCGGCGTGAGGCGAGCGGTGAGGCCAAAGCAGATTTGCTGGCTGAATATGAAGCATTGTTGGCGAGCGAGCCAGACAACCCCGACCTGCATTATTTGGTGGGTCGGGTGCGTCCGGTGGGCGGGGGCGAGGGCATGGGTGATTTTGATCGGGCGATTGCGTTGCAAAGCGACCACCCTGCGGCTCACTTGGGACGCGGTTATTTGCGAATGGTGCATGGCGCGTTTGAAGACGCTGCGGATGATCTTGAAGTGGCAGCGCAGTTTGAAGATGACCCGCTGGGGGCTTGGCCTGTTTATGAAATGGCCTTGTGGGGCACGGCGGATGGGCGGCGTGTGCGCCGTGAGACAGGGCTTGCGGTGACTGCTGATAATTTGTTTGACATGCGTGCATCATTGATGGCCGCGGCTTTGGCAACCGAAGAGGCCCAGGTGTCGCGCCGTGATTTTGATGCGGGTTTGATGTCGAGTAGCACTGCGATGGATGTTGATTTGGCTGAAATGATGGCTGAAGAAAACATGACCGAAGAGGGGTTGTTTAATCATATTTCAGCCGATGCAGCCTATGTGTTGGGGGATTCGGCGCCCATGCGTGCGCTTTACGCTCAAGAAGACATGCCGCCTAATTTTCTTTATCCAGCGAGAGGTGCGTGGTATGCCGCGGTGCTTCAGGGCGATGCTGCTGCGGCGGTGGCGGCGGTGGATGAAGACGCTGATTTGGATGTGTTGTTGCCCACGTTGGCGTTGCTGGCGGCGCACGGCGAGAACGCGACGGCGATGGTGGATGCCACGGTTGAATTGTTGTCTGCCGATGTGGACAATGCCCCCTTGGCTGCGGTGTTCGATTCTGAAGCATCGTTGGATTTTGCCACGCTGAACAATGCCGAGGTGTTGCCCCATCTTAAGATTCCTTTGCTTTTGATTGCCGCCGAAAACCATGCGATTTTGGCAAGCGAGGCGCGGTCGTTGGCGAAGAAACTTAACGGTGACCCACGTTGGCCCCACTTGTTGTACGCCGAGTTGTTGAAGTAGTGGGTTTTAACGGCAGAAAAATAGTGCCGGGAGTTATTTTGAGAGGGCGATTGAACCGATGTATGCGAGCTGCGTATGGTTGGGGCGATGTTTGTATGACCCTGTGCTGAGTTTGAAATGACTGCGCCCGACACCTCGATTCCCAGCCTTCCTTCGGCATCGCCGCGTTGCGGTTTGTTTTGTCGTGGCCTTCGTTACGGGGTGCTTTGGCCGATGCTGATGGCGGGCTGGGCGGTGGTGGGTCTGACGGCGGGTGGGGCGGTTGGACGGCTGCATTGGCGGCTGGATTATTTTGCCAATTTTCACGCGCAATATTTTGTGTTGCTTGCGGCCTTGACCGTGGTGGCGGTACTGGCCCGGGCGTGGCGGCATGTGGGATTGTTTGGCTTGGCACTTATTTACAACACGGTGTTGGTGTGGCCATTGCTGTCTCCGGTTCATTTGAATGCGGCGCATGCCGAGGCTGAGGTGGGACGGCCGGCTTTGCGTGTGGTGCAAAAAAACCTTTTGCACTGCAATGAGCAGGTGGGGCCTGTGGCGGATTGGTTTAAAGCCCAA
This sequence comes from Algisphaera sp., assembly GCA_036480015.1. Classification (GTDB taxonomy): domain Bacteria; phylum Planctomycetota; class Phycisphaerae; order Phycisphaerales; family Phycisphaeraceae; genus Algisphaera. The sequence continues at coordinate 17,588 of JAZGFZ010000166.1, forward strand.
GACGCCGATGTGATTGTGGTGCAAGAAATGACCGAGGTTTGGCGCGAAGCGTTGGTTGATCGTTTGGCATCGTTTGAGTTGTACGCTCTGCCGGTGGTTCGCGATTTGGGCCAACGCCATGTGGCGGGTGTGTTTGTGCGGCGTGGTTTAGGGGTGCGGTCGCATCGGTTTTTGGGTGAGGCGGAGCTTTTGAAAAAAATGCCTCAAGTGCAGCTGGAGGTTCCGGGCTTTGACGCGCCAGTGGCTTTGGTGGGGGTTCATACCCGGGCACCGGTGAGCGCCAAGTGGTCGTGGTTACGTGGGATTCAGTTGGATGAGCTGGCGGAATGGGCGACGACGCAAGACGGGCCGGTTTTGCTTGTGGGCGATTTAAACGCCACGCGATGGTCGGCTCCATTACGTGATTTGCGTCACGCGACGGGATTGCACGACACCGCCGAAGGTTATGGCTTGGTGGGCACGTGGCCTGATTTTTGGGCGTGGTCGGGCATGATTATTTTGGATCATGTGCTAAGCAGCGAACATTTTGAAGTCATTGATAGGCGAGTGGGCCCGGGCCTCGGATCGGATCACCGTGGGGTGGTGGTGGATTTGATGCCGAGGTAGGCGGATGAAGAGGCGAAATAGCGATGGGTATGGACCTGAAGAAAACCATTGGGGCATTGGAGCGGCTGGCAGATCCCGGCAAGGTGGTGATTAAACAGGAGAAGTTTGGAATCACGGCGGATCATTCGCTTGGGATTTACCACGGCGATTTAAAAGTCTTGGCCAAAGAAATAGGCACAGACCATGACTTGGCGCTGGCGCTGATGAAGGCGGGGATTTATGAGGCGAGGCTGTTGGGAAGCAAAGTCGTGGATCCTGGCAGGGTGACGCCTGCATTGATGGATCAGTGGGCGGTGGGTTTTGAAAATTGGGAAATTTGCGATTCGTTTTGCATGGGTGTTTTTGTCAAGAGCGAGCATGCGATGGGCAAGTTGGTTGAGTGGTCGGCCCATGAGGGTGAATTTGTGAAAAGAGCGGCCTTTACGATGATGGCGGCTTATGGTTTTGCGAATAAAAACGCAGCCAATGACGTGTTTGAGTCGTTCTTGCCTCTTATCGAGCGAGAGGCGATGGACAGCCGGTTGTATGTTAAAAAAGCGGTGAACTGGGCGCTTCGGAATATCGGCAAGCGCAACGAAGATCTTTGGGGTGAGGCGATTACAGCAGCCCATCGGATTTTGAAGCGCAACAGTCCGTCGGCCCAATGGATTGCCCGTCATGCCTTGCGGCAACTTCAAAATCCAAACATGAAAAAGATGGATTATCCCCGGTCGATTTATCGTTACCCCAAATGATTGTCCGCCCTCCGTCATTCCCGCGCAGGCGGGAATCTAGTGTGCGGGACTGGCCCCGCCTTCGCGTACTACTCGTAACCATTCACGGGTTTTTGACCATCCTTCTTGAAGCCAATGCCTACGTCGAAAAACATCAAACAGAACACGAAGTCACGAAGTCGCGAAGGCACAAAGGCACGAAGAAAACAAACAACTGTTTACTGATTTTCAAAAGGATGCTTGTGGATAACGTAAAG
>JAZGFZ010000167.1:0-6636 GCA_036480015.1 Algisphaera sp.
CCTCGCAATCTTTTAGACACGCAATTGAATTTGCGCGTGGGCCCGGCAGCCCAAACACCTCAGCAAGCCCGTCGGATCATGTCGCAAATTCCCCAGCCGCTTCAGCCCAAACGCACCGCGTCGGTGGCGTCGTCGTCTGCCGAGGTGGTCGAGCCCGTTAAGCCATCGGCCCCGCCAGTACCTGTCGATCCAGCACCTGTCGAGCCATCGCAAGTCGAGCCTTCTCAAAAAGAAAATGCCGACTCTGTTTAATGCCTCGAAAAGTCTCATTCATAAAAAACAAGGTGATGGGCCACGCCTCGGGGCAATCACCCTTTTGGCGCGTCTTCATCCAACGCCAAGTTGTCAATCAGTCGCACCGCCGAGCCGTCGGCGTTGGTCACCCGGGCGGCGATGAGGGCCACGCTTTGGCTGGGGTCTAGGGTGTCGAGGGGGGCCAAGTTGCGAAAGTGGCGGACCACGGCGTAGTCGGTTTCGAGATGGTGGGCGGCAAGGGTGTCGGTCATGGCGGCTTCCACCACGGCGGGGTTGGTTTCCCCTTGGCTTACGGCATGGGCTGCGACGCGCAGGGCCTTGCTGAGAGCCAGGGCCCGCTGACGGGCGTTGGGATCTAAGTTGCGGTTGCGGCTGCTCATGGCCAGGCCGTCGGATTCTCGCACGGTGGGCACTTCGACAATGCGTGTGGGCACAAACAGGTCGTCGATCATGGCGCGTATCACGCAGAGCTGTTGGTAATCTTTGCGGCCAAAGGTGACCACTTGGGGCTGGACCAATTGCAAAAGTTTGAGCACCACACGGCACACGCCTGCAAAGTGCGTGGGGCGCCGGGCGCCTTCTAAGTCGTCGCCCACCGGCGGGGGGCCCACGGGGCACGCGGGCGTGTCGGGTGGATAAATGGCCGAAGGGGTCGGGGCGAAGACGGCTGCGGCGCCGCCTTGCTCGCATCGTTCTAAGTCGTCGCCCAGCGTGCGTGGGTAGCGGTCTAAATCTTCGTTGGGCGCAAATTGCGTGGGGTTTACAAACACGCTCACCACGGTGTGGTCTGCCGCGGCCACCACACGCGCTGCGCCCAAATGGGCCACGTGCCCTTCGTGCAAAGCTCCCATGGTGGGCACAAGGGCCACGACGCCTTTTAAGCCTTCGCGGTAGGCGCGCAGTTCATCAATAGTGCGAAGCAGTTTCATGGCAAAACGTTTGTTCGCGAAGCGAGAAGTGCTTGCGGTTTTTTAAGGGAGGTGGTGAGGTTCTGAGTGTGGGCTTTGTAATCGTTCACGTTTTTTAGCGACGCATCAATCGAAGCAAAATCAGCGCCTTGCGATTTTGAACGAAGGGGCTGTTCTTTACTCCCTTAGCCCTTCTTTCTAGCGGCCGACGGAAGGCACCACAAAGGCTTCGGGTGCACCCAGTTGTTCGCGGTAGCTCACGGCCGAGGCATAGGTTGAGAAATCGCCCACATGCACGCGAAACTGACCCGCTCGGGCGGGGTCTTCAACCATTTTCGCGGCACCGATGCCAATGGATTTGGCCATTGGGCCATATTTGTCCATGGCGGCTTGGGCGTTGGCTTTGTCGCGGTAAGACCCCACTTCGAGGGTGAAGCCGTTCACGGCCAATCGCTCGCCGATGGCCTCCCGAAGTGATTCATCTTGGCTTACACCGCGAGCCAGTAGCAAGTAATCGCGGGCGGTGGCCCATCGTCCCAGCCGTTGCTGGGCGTCGGCGGCATGAAACCATGCCTTGGCTTGGGCTTCGCCTTCTTGTCGTGGCGCGGCGGCAATGAGTGCTTCGGCGGCCAAGGCGTCTTGGCCCAATTCAGCGTATGAAAGCCCCAGCATCACACCTGCATCAGAGGCCATTTGTTTGTCAAACGCTCGAGTGGCCCGCTTTAAATGCTTCACGGCCTTGTCGTGGCGATCCATTTTGCCTGCGGACATGCCTGCAATATAGGCCGCCTCAAAGGTGTCTAAAGACGGCCCGTCGTTGGAAATGGCCGAGGCGTATGCGTATGCCTGGGCATAATCACCGCGTTGGTATGCCCCGTTGGCATCGGCCAGGGAGGCATAGGGTGCTGAATGGCAACCTGCCAACACAAAAATAAGTGTCAAGGCAAGAGTGCTTCGCATTGAAGAACAAACAGTTGTGGCAAATAGAGGCATGGCAGGGTTCCTGATCGGCAGCGTGAGGGAAGTTAAAGGTGTTCAAGGCAAGGCTTGTCGGAAAGCAATCCCCGAAACCTATAGCCTATCGTGATGAGCCTTTTGCGACAGATCATGCTTCGTGGCCTTACACGTTCACGCAGCATCGCCATCACTGACGACCAGCGGACCTACAGTTTCTTTCAAATTGCGGCGGGCGCTTTATTTGCCGCTCGCGCAATCAGAAAAGCCACCGACCGCCAGCGGGTGGGCATTCTGTTGCCCACCAGTGGTGCCTTTCCCATTGCGCTGTTGGGTTGCTGGTTGGCCCGCAAAACCCCCGTGCCTCTGAATTATTTGTTGTCGCAAAGCGAGTTGGACCATGTGGTGGCCGACAGCGACATCGACCTGATTGTGACCGCCGGAAAAATGGTGGAGGGCATCAAAGACTTGGGCGTTGATCTTGCGGCGCTTCCGAACACGCCTTCGTTGCTGAAAATGGAGGATCTCAAGTTCACGGGCATGCCGCCGTTGATCTGGCCGCCCAAGCTGGCTGACGATGAGATTGCGGTGCTGTTGTACACCTCGGGCACCTCGGGCAAGCCCAAAGGCGTCATGCTCACCGAAGGCAATTTGCGTTGCAACATTGACGACGCCATTGCTCACGCAGGGCTTCGTGATGTGGATGTGTTTTTGGGCGTGTTGCCGCAATTTCACACCTTTGGCCTCACCGTGTTGACCTTGCTGCCGCTGTATATGGGGGGAAGCGTGGTGTACACCGCGCGATTCAATCCGCGTAAGTTGGTGAAGCTTATTAAAAAGCACCAAGCACAAATTATGGTGGCGGTGCCTTCGATGTACGGCGCGTTAATGGCGGTTAAAAAGGCCACCCCCGAAGATTTTGCGTCGCTCAAGTTTGTGATTTCGGGCGGCGAACCCTTGCCCGCAGCCATTCACGATGGCTTTCGTGACAAACTGGGTGTAACCATTTTAGAAGGCTACGGCCTTACAGAAACCTCGCCGGTCACCAACTGGGCCACGCCCACACGCAATCGTCTTCACTCGGTGGGGCCCTCCTTTCCACGGGTGCGCAATGTCATTGTTGACGAACAAGACAATGTGTTGGGCGTTGACGCCGAGGGCGAAATACTCATTTGTGGCCCCAGTGTGATGAAGGGGTATCACAACCTGCCAGAGCTCACCGCGCAGGTCATGATCGAGCTAGATGTTCCTGGGCTGGGCCGGCAACGCTGCTTTCGAACCGGTGACATTGGCAAAGTAGATGCCGATGGCTACCTGTTCATCACCGGTCGCAAAAAAGAAATGCTCATTATTGCGGGCGAAAATGTTTTTCCGCGTGAAATTGAAGAAGTGCTCAATCGCCACCCCGATGTTCACGCCTCGGCCGTCATTGGCCGGGCCGATGGCACCCGTGGCGAAGTGGCCGTGGCCTTTGTGGAGCTCGAAGAAGATTCTGAATTCGACGAAAAAGCCCTGCGCCAGTATTGCCGCGATGGCATGGCCGGATTCAAGGTGCCCAAAGACATTCGTCTACTCGACAAACTTCCACGCAATCCCACAGGGAAAATCCAGCGGCGGGAGTTGAAAGCGGATTAGGCCGCGAAAACAGCGGGATTGAGGATTGAGGGGGCAATAGGGCGACGAATGCGATTTTGGCGGTAAAGGCCCCCCCCCAGAGCGGTCTTGCGGCATAAACTGCTTGTCCGGCTACAGTATGTTGGTTGTATGCCTTGTAGAGACCCCAACGAAATCCACTTTTTCGGAAGATAGCCATGAACCAGCGATTTGCCATTTTGACTCTTGTTGCCGCCCTAAGCTTGGGTTTTTACTCTGTGGCGGGTGGGCAAGCCTCGGGCAACGCCGCAGCCAGCGCGGTGGCCACGATTAACTTGCAAAAGATTCTTGGCAGCTGCGACCAGCAAGTTGCTTTGTTGGCTGAAAACACGTCCAAAACCACCGCCTTGTTGGCCGAAAAGAAAAGCCGCACCGACGAAGTGCAACGTTTGCAAGCACAGATGGATCCCCTGCAACCGGGCAGTGCCGATTGGGAGAAAACACTCGCCAGCCTTCAGCAAAAAACCCTTGAGCTCGAAGTGTGGGGAAAGATGGCCGAGCAAAACAACCAACGATCGCGTTTTCAACAAATCGCCATGCTTTATCAGTCGATCAATCAAGGTGCCGCTTCTGTGGCTCAAGAAATGGGCTACGACGTGGTGCTTCAAAGCATCGATTTGCCTGCCGACCTCACGCGTATTGCTCCGCAACAATTTGATGCGATTTTGAAAACCCGCAAAGTGATTTACACCAGCCCGCAAGTGGACATCACCGACGCTGTTTTGCAGCGTGTGAACACTGCTTACGCCAACCGTTGATCTAGCCAATGCACCGCCAAGCCTTAATTTCAGGGTTGAGTCTTCAGGGCAAACGGTGTGGCTCCGCCCACGGCGGGTTGGATCGCGCAAGCGAGATCAACTTGCCATCCTGAACTGTAAGGTATGTTACGTACTAAGTTTAAGATATTGAACGCGTTTACTTCCACCGATGTTGCCCAGTGGGTCGACGGCCGAGTCATCGGCGCGTCGGATGTTGTGCTGCATGGCCTTGCGCAAATTGATGAGGCCCAAACCGGCGATCTTACTTTCGTGGGCGACAAGGCTTATGTTGATCGCTGGCCCGCCAGTAGCGCCTCAGCGGCGATTGTCGAACAAGACATGATCCTTGAGCCGGGTTCAGATCGCGCCCTGATCGTGGTGAACAATGCCGATTTGGCCATGGCCAAAGTGCTGGATCACTTGGCACCGCCGCCTGTGGGGCCACCGCTAGGTGTTCATGCCACGGCCGTGGTTGCCGACGACGCTCATATTGGCGAAGGTGTGGCCATTGGGCCTTTTTGCATGGTGGGCCCGCGGGCACGCATTGAGCCGGGCGCGGTGCTGCATGCCCATGTAACCGTGCTCGACGATGCGGTCATTGGCGCCAAAACGGTACTGTGGCCCGGCGTGGTGGTTCGTGAGCGTTGCACAATCGGCGAACGATGCGTTCTTGAGCCTCATGTTGTTTTGGGGGCCGATGGCTTTGGTTACCGTGCCGATCATTCGGGCCCTGCGCCACGCATTGTGAAGGTTCCGCACTTGGGCCATGTTGAGTTGGGTGACGACGTGGAGTTGGGGGCTAACACCACCGTTGATCGTGGCAAATTTGGCCCGACCACCATTGGGCACGGCAGCAAGCTAGACAATCAGTGCCAAGTGGGCCATAACTCGCGTATTGGACGTATGGTGATGATCTCGGGTTGCACCGCCATTGCCGGGTCGGTGGTCATTGGCGACGGGGTTCAAATTGGTGGATGCAGTAGCTTTAAAGACCACATTCACATTGGCGCCGGAGCTCGCATTGCAGGCATGTCGGCGGTCATTCACGATGTTCCCGCAGGTGCCAAGTGGGCTGGGTTTCCCGCGCAGGACAGCCGCCATTTCTTTCGTGAAATTAGCGCTGTGCAAAAACTTCCGGCACTGCTTAAGAAAGTGAAACCCCTGCTCGAAGCCCTTGAATCCGAAAACGCCTGACCGACTCGAAGTATTGTGCCTGTATCCGTGCCCCGTACCGCAACCCTGCATTGCCCCCTTACTCGTAACCGATGACCCAGCAACACACCATTCAGATGCCTCAAACCCTGCACGGGCCAGGGCTGTTTTTCGGCAAGCCCGCATCGATTACCTTTCGGCCGGCGCCTGTTAATCATGGTGTGATTTTTAAGCGTATGGACATGGGCGGCGCCCCCGTGCCCGCACTCATTCAGCATGTGATCAAACGCGCACGCCGCACAGGGCTCAAATCGGGCGAGGCCACCGTTGACACCTGCGAGCATTGCTTGTCGGCCGTGGCGGCCTTGGCTCTTGACAACCTGATTATTGAATTGGACGGCCCCGAAGTACCTGCGATGGACGGCAGTTCATTGCCGTTTTACGAAGCCCTGCAAAAAGCAGGTCGGGAAACCCAAGATGCCAAACGTCAATGGCTCGAAATTAAAACCCCCGTGGTGATTCGCGAAGACGACGCCATGATCGCCGCCTTGCCAGGCACCGACGAACACATGCAAGTGGTTTATGAGCTGGACTACACCGAAGCCAGCCCCGTCATTGGTCGCCAACTTCGCAATTTTGATTTGGGCGTGCAGGATTATGCCGCCGAAATCGCGCCCGCCCGCACTTTTTCGTTAGAAGCCGAGGCCGAAGCCGCTCGCAAAGCGGGTTTGTTTCCGCACCTTACGGTCGACACCGCCTTGGTTGTAGGGCCCGACGGGCCATTGGGCACCAATGCCTTTCGTTTTGACGATGAGCCGGTACGCCACAAAGTGCTTGATCTCATTGGCGATCTTTACCTTTTGGGCGCTCCGATTCGTGGCCGCATCGTGGCGTATAAATCAGGCCATCCGATGAATCATCGGCTTGCCCGCGAGCTGGTTAAGCAGCACACCGCT
>JAZGFZ010000168.1:0-2795 GCA_036480015.1 Algisphaera sp.
ACCCAAACGCCTTTGCTTGAAGAAACGGCTGTAAAGCGTCGCGATTGCCTTACGTGTCACTTCAAAAAGAGCCTCTCCACCTGGCGCTGAATATCGCACGCATGCCAAAGAGCAAAAGTGTTCTTGTTGGCTTTCTTGTCTTCCTTGGCGTCTTGGCGTCTCTGCGTCTTGGCGTAAAATCTCTTGCCCGAGATGACTTGCCCATTGCGCGTCAACGCAAATACGCTTGTTAAAACCGTGAACGGTAACGATTTGTGCGCGAAAACGGGAGCCCAGCCGCTGAGTCATTCAATCCCTGAGTCCCTTTGCTTCTTCGTGTTACCACTTCGGGCGATGCTCTAAACTCTTGCCATGGCTTTTGGTCTTCATAACAAACAACCTTTGATCCACCGTGGCACGCGTGTCACGGTGCGGTCGTTTGATTTGCCCCAACGTGGCGGTGGAACCCTTCGACGTGAGGTGGTGGAAGCTGCCGACGCGGTGGTGATTTTGCCCGTGACCCACGACGGGCGCGTGGTGCTGATTCAAAATCGGCGTTTTGCGCTTAACGAAACATTGTGGGAGTTGCCCGCAGGCACCCTTGAAGAAGGTGAAGACCCTGCCGCTGCGGCTCCACGAGAATTGGCGGAAGAAACGGGCTACGCCGCAGAACGTATTGAGCCTCTAACGCACTTTTTTGTTGCGCCGGGTTTTTGCACCGAGCGATTGCACGCTTTTAAGGGCACAGGGCTTTCCGAGGTGGGGCAAACACTCGATGCCACCGAAGATATTCAGGTGGCGATTAAAACATGGCCTGAAGTGCTGGCCATGATTCAAAACAGCACGATTCGCGACGCAAAGAGTATTGCGACGTTGTTATTTGAACACACCTTTGGTGGCACGGCCGCCGATGGAGACACGGTATGAGTTGGGAAAACAGAGATTACAACCGCAGCGGCGGGGGCTTGGGCGGTGGTGGTGGGGCCATGGGCGTGACGGCCAATTTGCCGCCGGTCACTTTGTGGCTGGTGGTGGTGAATGTGGTGGTGTTTTTGGTGGACAATATTTTAACGGGCAGCGCGCGGGGCAATGCGTTGTCGCCTGCAACCTTGGGCTATTTTAGTCCTGAAAAAGGGCTTTATGGTTTTCAGATATGGCGGCTGGTGAGTTACCAGTTTTTGCATGGCAATGGCATGCACCTTTTGTTCAACATGATTGGCGTGTGGGTTTTCGGCGGCATGTTGGAGCGTTCGATGGGCAGTCGCCGTTACCTTGCGTTTTACTTATTGGGCGGTGTGGGTGGGGCGCTTCTTTTTGCCGCATCGTCTTGGGTGCCCAGTGTGGCGTCGGTGGCGTCAAGCTCAAGGCTTATTGGCGCCTCGGCGTGTGTGTTTGCGTGTGTGGTGGGGTGCATGATGCGCTTTCCCAAACAGTCCATTGGCATGATGTTTATTCCGGTGACGTTCACGATTTTTGCATTGGGAGCGTTTTATCTTGCCTTTGACCTGTTGCAGGTGCTTGCCGGTGGTGGCGGGGCAGGTACTGCCGTGGCCCACTTGGGCGGCGCGTTGGCGGGGTATGGGATCATGCGTTATCCCGCATCAATCGCGTGGGCCGACCATGTTTCGACAGGTGATTTACGCCAACGGGTTGAAACCCAAAAGCGAACCAGCAAGGTGAAGAAGGCCGCCGTGAGTGATGCTGAAATTGACCGTATTTTGTCAAAGGTGTCTGAGAAGGGGCTTCAAAGTTTGACCGCGAAAGAGAAAAAAGCATTGAATCGCGAGACCGACCGCAAGCGAGGGTAGGCAAGAGGCAAGGCGATTGGAATGCCCGTCGTCTAAACTCTGCGGCATGCCATCACTGACGTACCAACTGTTAAAACAAGACACGACCTCTCATGCTCGCTTGGGGCGTGTGACCACGCCGCATGGGAGTTTTGACACGCCCACCTTTATGCCCGTGGGCACGCAGGCAACGATTAAAGGGTTGTTGCCGCAATCGGTGGCGGACACCGGCGCGCAGGTGGTGCTGTCGAATACCTATCATTTGATGTTGCGGCCCGGCAGTGAGTTGGTGGCCAAGATGGGCGGGCTGCACGGTTGGATGCGCTGGAACGGGCCAATTTTGACCGACTCAGGCGGTTTTCAAGTGTTTAGTCTGGGGGAAACCAACAAGATTGACGACGATGGGGTGTCGTTTAAAAGTCACCTTGATGGCTCGCTGATTCGCATGACGCCTGAAAGCTCGATGCGGGTGCAAGAGCAATTGGGTGCGGACATCATCATGGCGTTTGATGATTGTCCGCCAGCAGCCAAGGTGAAGGCCGGTCCGCGGGCGGGTGGGGTGGCAATGGCCCAGGCGGCGCCGGTGATGAGTGATTCGGATTATGCCAAGCGCGTGGAAGCGGCCAATGAGCGCACCCTGAGATGGCTTGATCGTTGTGTGGCGGCCCACCACGACAGTGGGCGGTGGGATGAGCAAGCTTTGTTTGGCATTGTGCAAGGCGGCACCAATTTGGAATTACGCTCGGCGTGCGTGGCGGCGGTGACTCAGCACGATTTGCCGGGTTTTGCGGTGGGTGGGGTGGCGGTGGGTGAAGGCCCCGATGAAATCCGCCGTGTGGTGGAACACACAGCGCCGTTGTTGCCGCAAAACAAGCCGCGTTATTTGATGGGGGTGGGCTATGAACGCGACATTGTGGCGGCGGTGCGTGCGGGCATTGACATGTTTGATTGTGTGCTTCCCACACGCAACGGGCGCAATGCCACAGCGTTTACGCGTGCGGGCCGTATTCGGCTTAAAAACGCCAAATT
>JAZGFZ010000169.1:0-6948 GCA_036480015.1 Algisphaera sp.
TCGCACGGCGAGCGACCCATGCCTTGTTTTCTATTTTCAGTGGCTTGCCTTTTTTGAGGCTTGGCCGTTAACGCGTTGTCGCGTTTGACGTGCTGTTTCAAAAAACATCGCCGACCGTCCACGGGGACACCCATGGCCTCAGCAGACACATTCAATCGTGGCGACAAAATCGTCCATCCCAAGCGCCCCGAATGGGGTGTGGGCATCGTACGCAATGGCATTGCCGTTAAACAACCCGACGGAACACGAGCCCAAAAACTCACGATCGACTTTCCCAACCGGGGAAGGGCCGTGATTAACACAGGCGTGGTCCCGTTGACCGCAGCCACCAACACCCCAAGAACAAAACAAACAACCGACTCATCTCCCCGGGCCACGCCCTCTCTCGGCACCCCGCACGGCACCCCGCCTCTTCCTAGGAATCCATCCATGACCCGATCCGCCAGCAGCTCCCATACGTCCAATCATCACGCCTCCGACAACGGATGGCTTAATGACCTTGAAGGTCAAACCAGCGAACTTTGGGCCTTGCCCGACGCACTCACCGACCCCTTCGCATCGCTAGGCCAACGTCTCAAAGCAACCCTTGAAACCTACCGCTACTCCATCGACTCGCGGGCACTTTTCGACTGGGCTGTTCGCCAAACAGGCCTTAACGATCCGCTTAGCAAATACAACCGCACCGAACTCGAACAAGCCTTCCCCCGCTTTGCCCGTGACCGCGACCTGCACCTGCGCGACATCGTGCGTCAACTCAAACGCAGCGATGGTTTTCACGCCCTTAAAGAGGCCGGCCGTGGTTTGTTTCCTGCTGGCCAAAGCGCCCTTGATCGCGCCATGCGGTTATAAATTCAAGCGTAAACCAATAACGCCCCGCAAAGCGTTTGGGATGCCAAGCTTCAACGGCGTAAACTATTGCCATGCCCGCAAGCAAGTCACAACACGATCGCGCCGCCCACTTGCGGGCCGAAATCAACCACCACAACAATCTGTATTACACCGGTGGCGTCACCCCACTCACCGACCAAGCCTTCGACACGCTGCTGCGTGAGCTGCAAGACCTCGAAGCCGCCCACCCCGATTTGGCCACCGACGACTCACCCACCCAGCGTGTGGGCGGCGCCCCCATCGACCATTTCGAGACCGTGCCCCACACGGTTCCGATGCTCTCAATCGACAACACCTACAACCAAAACGAACTGCGAGCATGGTACGACCGCACCGTTAAATCGCTCCTCGGCGAGGCGCCCCGCGAAGCCACCTCGGCGTCCAGTCTTGACGCAACCGACGCAACCGCCCCGCTGTTTGCCGCCGCCCCAACATCGGCCAACACCCACAGCGCCGCGTCCCCCATCGTGCTTCGCACCGAGCCCAAAGTCGACGGCGTGGCCCTTTCCTTACGCTACGAACACGGCAAACTGGTTCGTGCCGTCACCCGTGGCGATGGCCAGCACGGCGACGACATCACCCACAACATTCGCACCGTGCAAAGCATTCCGCTTGTGCTTACCTCCGAGGCGGAAAGCATTCCCAGCACCCTTCCCAACACCCTTGAAGTGCGCGGCGAAATCTTCATGCCCAACGATGTGTTTGTCGCCCTCAACAAACGCAAAATCGCCGCCCAAGAAGACCCTTACGCCAACCCACGCAACTGCACCGCCGGAACCCTCAAACAAAAAGACCCCGCCAAAGTGGCCGGGGGCCTACGCTTCTTTGCCCACGGCCTAGGCGAATGGTCACCCGCCGAACAAGCCCCCACCACCCAAGGTCAATTTCTTCAAGCCTGCAAAGCCTTGGGCCTTCCGGTGAACCCCGACGCCGCAGAAGCTCCCACCTTCGATATCGCATGGCAACACGTTGAATCCTTTGCCCAACACCGATACACACTCAACCACGCCACCGACGGCATGGTCATCAAACTCGACAGCTTTACCGACCACCAACAACTTGGCGTTCGCAGCAAATCGCCACGTTGGTGCATTGCCTACAAATACGCCGCCGAGCGTGCCACCACCACACTCGAAGCCGTGCAATGGATGGTTGGCAAAACCGGCAAACTCACCCCCCGCGCCACGATGACCCCAGTGCTGCTCGCAGGCACCACCGTCACCCATGCCAGCCTGCACAACTTTGGCGAAGTGCTTCGTAAAGACCTGCACTTGGGCGACGTGGTTGAAATCGAAAAAGCGGGCGAAATTATTCCTCAGGTGGTTCGTGCCCTACCCGCCAAACGCTCATCCAACGCGCAACCCGTGACCGCCCCAGAGCAATGCCCCGCGTGCGAAACACCCCTTGAACCCGAACCCGACAGCCGCCGCATCAATGAACTGGCCGTTCACGCCCGACGTGTCGAACGCGAAGCCGAAAAAGCCAAAAAAGAAAACCGCCCCGCACAACCCCTGCCTGCCCCACCACCGCTAGGCCCCCACGACGAAACCGCCCGCTACTGCCCCAACCCCGCCTGCCCCGCGCAGCTGCGCGAACGCCTCACCCACTTTGTGGGCCGCCATCAAATGGACATCGACGCCTTGGGCGAAAAAACCGTTCATCAACTGGTCGACGCAGGCCTGCTTCAAAACATTGCCGATATTTTTCGCCTTAAAAACCACCCCGAAGCCTTGCTCGCACTCGACCGCATGGGCGAAAAGAAAGTAAGCAACCTTCTTACAGGCATCGAAGCCGCCAAAACACGCGGCCTCTCGCGTCTGCTTGCCGGACTCACCATTCGCCACATTGGCGCCAACAGCTCGCGTCTGCTTGCCCAACACTTCGGCAACCTCGACGCCCTCATCGCCGCCGACCAAGACACCCTTGCCACCCTCGAAGACATCGGGCCCATCACCGCCACCAGCATTCACCACTTTTTACACAGCAATGCCGGCCGCACCACCCTTAACGACCTTCGCGATGCAGGCCTTGATTTCACCCAAGACATACCTGCCGTCGCCGCTCCCCACAGCGCCTTCGCCGGAAAAACCGTCGTCATCACCGGCACCCTTAAACACTGGTCTCGCAGCGATCTTAAAACCCACCTCGAATCCCTCGGCGCCAAAGTGTCAGGCAGCATCAGCAAAAAAACACACCTCCTCATCGCCGGTGAAAATGCCGGATCCAAACTCTCCAAAGCCCAAAACTTGAGTGTTAACGTGTGGGACGAAAACCAACTTCAAGCCGCGCTAAAAACCAAAGATTAAAAACGTTCACGTTTCAACATTCCGCTATTTTGCTTTCTCAAATTCGCCGCTTCTAAATCCGGCCACAACACGACTCACAAAGATTCCCCCATGCCCGAGCTTTACATCTGCACCTCCATTGAAGTCGACGGCCCCATTCCCGGGCCCCACTCCATGCTCAGCCTTGCCTCGGCCGCCTATGACACGCGACAACAGCTTGTGAGCCTCTTTAGCATCAACCTTCAACCCCTTAAAAAGGCCCAGGCCCATCCCGACACCCTTGCCCACTGGAAATCCATGCCCGAAGCCTGGGCCGTGGTCACCCACGAACCCGAAACTCCACACCGTGCCATGCTCGAATACATCGACTGGCTCGATCATCTTCCAGCTCAAAAAGTGCTCGTCGCCTACCCCGCCGCACGGGCCTTTGCCTTTATCGAATACTACCTCTTTAAATTCGCCGGACGCAGCCCCTTTCACAAATCGGCGCTTGATCTCAAAAGCTTTGCCATGGCCATGCTCCATCGGCCCTATTTTCAAACCAAAAAACGTCACATGCCCGACGCTTGGCTTTTTGACTCTCCCCCTCACACCTACGTCGCCCTCGACGACGCCATCGCCGTGGGCCGACTTTTAGGCCACATGCTCGACTCCCGCGCCACGCTCCCCCGCATTCAAAGCCTCCCCGATGAAAACCTGCCCGGTTTGATTGACCCCTAAAAAGGTTAAGACACAAACCCCACATCTCCCACACCGCTTACACTTTGCCCGTGTCCACCCCAACCCCACCTTCCAAGCTTCTCCTACGCCGCGCCGTGGTCACCGATGTTCCCGCCATGGGCGCCATCATCAACGACGCGGCCGAGCTGGGGCTCATGCTTCACAAATCGCCCGCGAAGCTGTACGAAAACCTGCGCGAATTTCACGTGTTTGAAGACACCGCAACCCAAACCGTGGTTGCCGTGGGCGGACTGTCCATCATCTGGGCCAACCTAGGCGAAGTCGTCGCCCTCGCCGTCGCATCCACCCATCGCGGCCAAGGACTCGGTCAACAACTGGTTAAAGCCTGCGTGCAAGAAGCCCGCGTCTTGGGCATACGCCAAGTGATGTGCCTCACCTACGAACAGCCCTTCTTCGAACGCTTGGGCTTCACTGTCGTCGATCGCCAAAACCTCCCACTCAAAGTGTGGGCCGACTGCGTCCACTGCCCCAAAAATGAAGCCTGCGACGAAATCGCCATGGTCTACATTCACCAAGACATCCCCGACGCCGCCCTCCCCGCCCCCGCGCCAGGCCCCATGTCACTGCCCATCCTTGTTTCGAACAAAAAAAGAAACTGACCGTCCACAGGTTTCCAGAAGGTGAGCGAAAAAACTAAGAAATCATCCGATTTCATCCCCTGCCTTTCTTGGCGTCTTGGCGTCTTGGCGTAAAGCTTCTCCGCGATGCCTCCTCGCTCAAACCCGCGAAGGCACAAACCAGATTCCCGCTTGCATCTTGCTAACTGCTATTTGCGAATCCCTAACTGCTATCTATCCCCCCTTCACCCTCCTCCCCTAAACTACCCCCTTGCCTCCCCTTCCCCCCTGGCACGAAACCGTCGCTGGCGGCACCGCCGTGCGCGCCTTCACCGACGCCTTGGCCGCAGGCGAATGCGCCGTGGCCACGGGTGTGCGCGGCGCCTTGTCGCCCTTGTTGGCGGCCGAATTGGCCCGCACCCTCAATCGCACGGTGCTTTTGGTCGTGGCCCACCTCGACGAAGCCGACGACGCACTCGACGACCTTGAAGCCTTGGCCGACGAACCCCACTGGGGACACCTTGCCTTCGAACGCTTTGGCGCTCTTGAAGTGTTGCCCGGCGAAACCGCCGTCAACCTCGAACTGCTCGCCGAACGTTTGGCCGTGGTCGAACAAGCCGCCAAGGGACGCTACGAAAACCGCCCCGGCGTGCTCATTGCCCCCGTGCAAGCACTCATGCAAGGCGTGCCCGCCCCCGACACGCTCGACCAATTCAACCTCACCCTTCGCGTGGGCCACACACTTTCACCCGGCCAACTTTTTGAATGGCTCGACCGCGCAGGCTACAGCCGACAAGACGCCATTGAGCAACCCGGCGATTTTGCCACCCGAGGCGGCATTGTCGATTTGTATCCCGTGGCAGGCCGCGCCATGCTTGCGCCCACCACGCCCAAAGGTTCTGCCACCCCAACCACCATCTCGCCGCTGCGACTGGATTATTTTGGCGATGAAATCGAATCCATCCACCGCGTCGACCCCGACACCATGGGATCGGGCGAAGCCCTGCTCTCGGTGGGGCTTATTGGCACACCCGAAGGTGGTGTCAGCAATGACGACGATGTCCATCTGCTGGACTTGCTCCCGGCCGATGCGATTCCCGTTTTGCACGAAACCTCAGAACTCACCGAACAAGCCCGGGGCTATTTTGAACGACTCACACGATCCGACGGCATCGCACCACCGCGTGCTGTGTTCAAAGCCTTAACCGATCGCCCGCACGCCGAGCTCAACGCCTATTCGGCCTCCAGCAATCCGCGGGCAATCAAAATCGACCTGCCCGTTTCGGCCCTGCCCACCTTCGATCAAGACGCCAAGCTCGCCATCGCCGACTTGGCCGAAATAGCAACCGACACCCAAACCAACCGCGTGGTGGTGCTTTGCCGCCAACCCACCGAAGGCCAACGCCTGCGTGAGCTATTGCTCGAACTCACCCCCAAAGTCGCCAAACACATCGACGTGCGCGACGGCGTGCTCAATCGCGGATTTGTGTGGGGAGCCGAAACCCAAAGCACCCGCACCACCTCCGCCAAAAAACGCACCGGCCAATCCCTTTATCTTGTTCCATACCACGAGCTTTTCCATCGCTACGAAACCCGCCGCCGTGTGCGACGCGTCATTTCTCAGGGCTCCGCCGGCGTCGGAAAATCCGACGCCTTTCTCGACCTCAACGTGGGCGACTATGTGGTTCACGTCGACCACGGCATTGCCAAATTCACCGGTTTAAAAACCATGCGGGCCCGCAAAACCGCCGACGGAAGCTCCACCGGCGGCGGCGAATACCTCGCTCTGCAATTTGCCGACCAAGTCAAACTCAATGTGCCTGCGGGCCAAATCGACCTCATCCAAAAATATGTCGGGGGTTTTCAAGGCCGACCGCCCTTGTCGAAGTTAGGCGGCCGCAAATGGAAGAAGCAAAAAGAATCGGTCGCCGACTCTGTTAAAGACTTGGCCGCTCAATTGCTGCGTGTTCAAGCCGCCCGCGAAACCCAACCCGGCATTCGCTATCCCGCCGACACCGCATGGCAAAAAGAGTTTGAAGCCGAGTTTCCCTTTGATGAAACCGAAGACCAAATCGCCGCCATTGCCGCCGTCAAAGCCGACATGGCCGACGACTCCCCCATGGATCGCCTCATTTGTGGCGACGTGGGTTTTGGCAAAACCGAAGTGGCCATTCGCGCCGCCTTCAAAGCCTGCGAATTTGGCAAGCAAGTGGCCGTGTTGGTTCCCACCACCGTATTGGCCGAGCAACACGAACGCAACTTCTCACGTCGTTTTGCCGACTACCCGTTTAACGTTGCCGCCCTCTCGCGTTTTCGCACCCCCGCCCAAGCCAAAGAAACCCTCAAAAAACTCGCCATGGGCGGCGTGGATGTCGTCATCGGCACCCACCGGCTGCTTTCCAAAGACGTCGCCTTTGCCGACCTAGGCTTGGTGGTCATCGACGAAGAACAACGCTTTGGCGTCGAACACAAAAACA
>JAZGFZ010000170.1:0-3332 GCA_036480015.1 Algisphaera sp.
GAAAAAGAATGGTACGACGAAGCCGTCGTAACCCTGCGTGACGCCGCCGAATCCTATGACACCGCCGACGACGCCCTGGGCAAAGAACTGAACTACGACAAACTTCGCGCCCAAATCGCGGCCGCCAATCACAACAACGATTTGGACATGGCCGAAGAAGCCAGCAAAACCGCCTCTGATATTTTGCGATCCGACATCAACTACAAAAACATCCGCGACCTCAAAACCCAGGTGGCCGATTTGATCAAACGCCTGAAAAATGAGTAATCGTTCACGGATTGAGCCCTTCCTATCCCTGCACGCCAGGCTCTCACCTAAACTTCAAAAAACGAAACGTGAACCGCCAAGGCGCCAAGGGAGCCAAGAAAGATAGCGCAATGAGACGCTTTCTGAGGGGTGTTTCCCAATCTTCTTTTTTGCCTTCCTTGGTTCCCTCACTTGCTCCCTTGGCGGTTAAATTTCCTTCGCGTTACCCCACAAACATCTTCACTGAAACCTTGAACGGTTACAAAAACGAAGCATCAATCCATTGACCGCCACCGCCATCATCCCCGCCCGCTTTGCCAGCACCCGCTTTCCGGGCAAACCGCTTGCTGCCGACACCGGCAAGCCGCTGATTCAACATGTCGTCGAACGTCTTGCCGCCTGCGAAACCCTTTCGCGTGTGGTCGTGGCCACCGACGATTCGCGTATTCATGATGCCGTGATCGCTTTTGGCGGCGAATCCGTCATGACCGGCGAACATGACAACGGCACCTCGCGTTTGGCCCAAGCCGCAGCAACCTTAGGCCTTGCCCAAGACGATCTGGTCGTCAACGTGCAGGGAGACGAACCTGAAATCCCATCACAAACCGTTGACGCCTTGGTGCGCGGCTTGGCCGCCGACACCACCGCCGACATGGCCACCCTCGCCGCCCTCTTCACGCCCGGCGAAGATCCCACCAACCCCAACATTGTCAAAATGGTGCTCAACCGCCGCAACCGCGCCATGTACTTTTCGCGAAGCCTCATTCCTTTCGATCGCGACAACACGGCCGACGCCACGGTTTACAAACACCCAGGCCTTTACGCCTACCGCAAATCGTTTCTCGATCAATACGCCAAACTCAAGCCCACTCCACTCGAACAAGCCGAAAAACTCGAGCAACTGCGCGTGCTTGAACACGGCTTTAGCATTGCCGTGGTTCACGCCGCCGCCCCGCACCCCGGCATTGACACGCCCGAGCAATACGCCGATTTCGTTACGCGGTGGAAAAAAGCCGCCCACCACGCCCCATAACCATCGCGTCTAACACAAGGTTATGGGGCCAACATCGGCCGTTTCGCCCCATTAAACGTGTTTTTTAGCCTCACTGCCGCGCGATTACCCTTCCACCTCGCAAGATCTCTGTTTATAGTGAAGCACTGAATCGCGTTTTTCCGACGGCCCTCCCGACGGCCCCTCGGAGCAACCGCGCCAACCGCAACCAACCGTATTTGATCGTCAAGCCGCCCTCGAAAACAAAAAAGAGATCCGTCCATGCATCAGCGCCGCCTATCTGCCTTGCCTTTCCGTGGCCTCGCCGAATCGACCGCCAACGTCGTATCGCCACCCGCCACCCGGCGTCTGCTTACCGCGTTCTTGCTTGCTGCCGCCACCGGACTAAGCAGCGTTTCGGCCCACAGCCAAACCGTCGTCACGTCTCTCGACGACAGCGGCCCAGGCACACTGCGCAGCGTGCTGGGCACCGCCGAAGCCGGTGACACCATCACCTTCTCCACCACCGGCACCATCAACCTCGAAAGCCAATTGGTTCTCGACAAAGCCATCAACCTCGATGCAGGCTTCGGCAGCGTTACCTTGGATGGCGGAAGCGACACCCGCATTCTTTTTATCGATGCCGCAGGCGACATCGCCATCACCAACATCAACTTCGTTAACGGTGGAGCCCAAGGCGGCAACGGCGGCAACGGCGGCTTTAACGGTGGTGGCGGTGGGGCTGGGGTGGGCGGGGCCATCTTTGCCAAAACCGGCAACATCACGCTGGTCAACACCAACTTTCAAAACAACATCGCCATTGGCGGCAGAGGTGGCGTAGGCGACGACTCCAAAGTCCCCACGGGCGACGACTCAACTTATCTCTCCGGTTCAGGCGGCGGCGGCGTCAGCGACGGCAGCAACGGTATTGGGGCCTCCAGCCCCGCCGATGGCCTCACCGCCTCCACCGCATCCCCCGTTCGTGGCGCCGGTGGAGGCACCGCCGACATCAACATTCAAGTGCCCGGTGGCGCAGGCGGCGGCTTCAGCGGCAGCGCCGAAAACCCCTCCGATGCCGAGCCTGGCACCAATGGCGATGACGACAACCGAGGCGGCGGCGGCGGCGGCGGCCCATCGATTTATGGCAAGGGTGGCGATGGCGGCGATGGCGGTTTTGGCGGCGGCGGCGGCGGGGCCGGCGATGGGGGCAGCAAGGTCGAAGATGACAACGGCGTCCCCGTCACCAAATACTTCGATGGCTTGGGCGGCGATGGCGGCTTTGGCGGCGGTGGCGGCGGCGGCGTCATCAACCCCGAAGACGACTTTGAGCCCGTCGATCGCGGCGGCGTTGGTGGCATTGGCGGTGGCGACGGCGAGATCACCACCCCCGGAAGTGGCATTGCAGGCGATGGCGGCGGCGGAGCAGGCGCCGGCGGCGCGGTGTTCATCGGAACCGGCGCCTCGCTCACTGTCCAAAAAATGAACTTCACCACCCAAACCGGCAATTCCGTGATCGCCGGCCCCGCAGGTGGAGCCAAGGCCCAAGCGGGTGGGGCCGCAGGCTCTTTGTTTTTTGTTGGAGGCAACTCAGCACTCAATATTCAAGTTGATAGTGGGCAAGACCAAACACTCGATGCCACCGTCATCGGCGATTCAACCGCCTTACCTCATCGAGCCAACCTCAGCAGCCCCTTTATCCTCCTCAATAAAACAGGCGACGGAACGCTCACCATCGTGGGCGACAACAACCTCGCCACCAACGACGCAGGCTTTGGCGGCCAGTTCGTGGTCTCCAGCGGCAACATGATCATCGACGCGTCTGCCAGCGTCTTCAACATTATTGAAAGCCGATCGGGCGGCACCATCTTCGGCACGGGAACCGTCAGCAGCATCACCAACGACACCGGACGGGTCAACCCCGGCGACCACGTCGGCGAAATCGGCACCTTGACCCTTGTGAGTAACTACGAGCAACGTGCAGGGGGAAATCTCGACATTGAATACGGCCCCACCGGCATCGACCAACTCGACATCGCCGGCACCGCCAGTCTCAACGGCGATCTCAATTTCATCGAAATCGCCACCGGCGTGGCCA
>JAZGFZ010000171.1:0-4035 GCA_036480015.1 Algisphaera sp.
GTGCTTTTGGTGGTCATGATCTCGTTGACGCTGTATCCCGCGTTAAGCAAGCTCATGATCGGGCCCTTGGGCTTTGGCGAAACCCTTGCGGTGAATGTTGCAGGGGTGGCCACATTGTTGGTGGCCATTGGTGGGGTGAGCTGGCTGACCATGGCTCGGGTGATTCGCGGGCAGGTCCTCAGTTTGCGAAGCCAACCTTTCATCGAGGCCACCCGCGCAGTGGGGGTTCGCACCCCCGGGGTGTTGTGGCGGCATTTACTGCCGAATCTCACCGGGGTGATTGTGGTGTACGCCACATTGGCGGTGCCTGTGGCCATTTTGCAAGAGTCATTTTTAAGTTTCTTGGGCATTGGCGTGCGGGCGCCGCTACCCAGCTGGGGCAATTTGGCCTCGGCGGGTGTTCAAGAACTTCCGGCACTCACCAGTCCGTCGTTGTCGATGCACTGGTGGCGGCTGGTGTTTCCTTGTGCGCTGCTGGGCCTTACCTTGCTTGCGCTTAACCTACTGGGCGACGCCTTGCGTGAGCGGCTCGACCCCAAACGCTCTGCCCGTTAAATTTGTCGTTGAAAACGTCTGCCGCCTCAAACTTAAACGTGAACCACCATGGACAATCGCTTCGGCTTCAAAGACCTCGTTCTCACCGTGTTGCTCTTGGCTATTTTGGCCAGCATTTGGTTGGGCATGAAACAGGCCGGTCGCCAGCACAGCACTTTGGTGGCGGTCACCCAAGAGGTGGGGCAGCAGTCTGCGTCGCAGGCTCGGTTAGAGCGCATGCTCGCTGAAATGAGTGAAACACTGGCCGAAGGTGTACCGGTTGCTGCGGTGCCGGGCGGCGTGGCAACCTTGTCTGCTTCGCCCACGGCCGATGGTTTTGTGCCCACGGCTCAGCTTCCTGATCCTTTTGCCGATCGCTCCAAGGTGCAGGCCGCCAGTGATTATGCCGGTGGCGATTGGGTGGTGGATGCGTTTCCGGTGAACGTGGCCAAAATCACACCGGTGATTGCCCGTGATTTGTATGGTTCCATTGTGCAGTCCTATGTGCTTGAATCGTTGGCCATACGGGATTCAGACACCTTTTCGTGGATGCCACTGATTGCCCGCACATGGAAAACCGAGCCGAATGTTGAGGCATGGCAGGCTTATGTTGATCTGCGTATGGCGGTGCCACTCACTGAAGACGAAGTGCGTCAAGAAGAGGGCTTTAAAAAATCCACGGATGAGACTGCCAAAGCGCGTCATTTGGCCAAACGACTTGCCGAAGGCCGTCGTGTTGAAGATGTGGCCCTCGAAAACGACTGTCCCGCAGCCGTCACGGTGACGTTTCGCCTGCGTCGCGGGCTGACTTTTTCAGACGGTGTGCCGCTCACCTCGGCCGACTTTGTGTTTACCCATGATCTTGTGGCCCATCCTTTGGTGGACGCAGGGCCTTGGCGGGCAGGCACCACCGACAAACTCAAGTCGGTTGTCGCGCCCGATGCCCACACCGTGGTGTTTGCATTCAATCAGCCTTATTACGACGCGTTTGAAACGGCGGCGAGTTTTAATGCCATCCCATCGCATTTTTACGGCCCGCTGAACGAAGAAAACATCAATCGATTTAACGCCGAGCCAGGCATGTTGCTGGGTTCGGGGCCTTA
This sequence comes from Algisphaera sp., assembly GCA_036480015.1. Taxonomy (GTDB): domain Bacteria; phylum Planctomycetota; class Phycisphaerae; order Phycisphaerales; family Phycisphaeraceae; genus Algisphaera. The sequence continues at coordinate 1,638 of JAZGFZ010000171.1, forward strand.
CAAAGTGGCCGCAGGGCCGACGACGTGGTCGCCTGGGCAAGAAATCGTGCTTGACCGCAACGATCGCTATTGGGGCGATGCCCCGGCGCCCGAACGTTTGGTTTTTCGTGAAATCACCAGTGATGTGGCCCGTTTGACCGCCTTTAAAAACGGCGATGTCGATTTGTTTAACCGTGCGATTCCTGAGCAGTACGTCAATTTTAAAAGCGACAGTGATTTGGTCGCCCGTTCGCAATCGGTCGAGGCTTTTCGGGTGAACGATGGCTATGGTTGGATTGCTTGGAATCAAAAGAAAAACGGAAAGCCCACGCCCTTTGCCGACGTGCGTGTGCGCCGGGCCATGACCATGCTCATTGACCGTCAGAAAATCATTGACGAGCCACTGCGAGGCTACGGCATGATTCCCAGTGGTCCGTTTAATGCGTTAAGTCCACAATTTAATGCCGACGTGAAGCCCCTTGCGTTTGATCCTGAAGCCGCACGGGCGTTGCTGAAAGAAGCGGGCTACGAAGACCGCAATGGCGATGGGGTGGTGGAATCAGAGGGTGGCATTCCATTGGCATTCAAACACACCTACCCCTCGAGCGGTAGTTTTTGGAATGGCGTGTCGCTCATGGTCAAAGACTCGATGGCCCAAGGGGGCGTCAAGTTTATTCCTGACCCGCTGGAATGGTCGGTGTTTAGCGAAAAGGTGCGTAGCAGCGATTATGATTCGATCAGCATGGCGTGGGGGGCGGGTATTGAAACGGATATTCACCACGCTTTTCACAGCAGCCAAATTGGGGGTGGGGCCAATAATTTTCCGGCGTATGCCAATGCCGAGCTGGATGAAATCATCGACCGCGCCCGTGTGACACTGGATGAAGAAGAACGCATGGCCCTTTGGCGGCGTGCACACGCTATTTTGAACACCGACCAACCGTATACTTTTTTGTATCTGCGAAAGTATTTGATGATGGCCGACGGGCGTTTTAAAAACTTCCGTGAAACCAAGGTGGGCACCAACGACCGCACCGATTGGTACGTCCCCACGGGGCGACAGAAATATTGAGTGCAATGTGTTTGTTTTCTTGATCCTTTAACCCCGTTTTTCAACTGCTTACTTACATTATTCGACGCTTGCTGCTCATGATTCCCACGCTCATTGGCGTGACGGCGGTGGTGTTTTTTGTCATGGCGTTTTCGCCCGGCGGTGTGGGCGGGGCCGAGGCCAACGCGGGTGGCGAGATGGACAGCCGGAGCCGCGAAGCTCAGATTGAGTACATCAACAACCGTTATGGGTTGGATCAACCCAAAGTGGTGCAATATGGGCGGTGGCTTAACCGTGTGTCGCCCATTGGTTTCGCCAGCGGCGCGGCAGGCAAGGTGCAGTGGTCTAAACCGCAATTGCTTAAATGGCCCGATTTGGGCGAAAGCATGAGCAAACGCCGCCCTGTGACCGACCTTTACGGCGAGGCGTTGCCGATCACACTGCTTCTGAATGTCATCACCACACCGGTGATTTACATCGCGGCCTTGGGATTGGGGCTTTATATGGCGCAGCATCGCGGCAAAGCGTTTGATTTGTTGAGCGGGGTGACGGTGTTGGCGCTGTGGTCGGTGCCGGTGATGTGGGTGGGGGTGATGCTGATTGGTTTTTTTGCCAATCGTGATTTCTTTTATTGGTTTCCGGTGGGCGGGTTAAGTTCGAGCCAAGCGGCAGCCATGCCGTTTCTTCCGTCGTGGGATACCCAAGGGGTGTTTGTTCGTGGTTGGCTGCTGGACCGCATGTGGCATTTGGTGCTGCCGGTGATTTGCTTGACCTATGCCAGTCTTGCATTTTTGGCCAAGCTCACACGCGGGTCGATGATCGAAACGCTGAACACCGACTACGTTCGTACGGCCCGCGCCAAGGGCGTGAGTGGCACGGTGGTGCTGTTTCGTCATGCTTTTCGCAATGCCTTGTTGCCACTGATTACGGTGTCGGCCTCGTTGTTGCCAGGCTTGCTTGCTGGCTCGGTGGTGGTGGAAATGATTTTTAGTATTCCGGGCATGGGCAAGCTCATGCTCGATGGCATTTTTGCGCGTGATCGCGAGCTTATTTTGGCGGGCACGCTCATTAGCGGTGTGTTGGGGTTGTTGTCGATTTTGATTGCCGACTTGGGCTACGCCATTGCCGACCCGCGGGTGAGCTATGACTGAGCCTGTTCAACCTTCTAGTGATTCTTCTGAAGCCGTTGTGCCGCCCCGCGATGCCGCATTGGCCATACCGCATCGCGGTTGGTTTGCGGGCGTGTTGTTCCGCACATTTGGTCGACCTGGCGCAATGGTGGGCGGCTTGTGCGTGGGTTTTGTGGGGTTTTGTGCGGTGTTCGCACCGTTGTTGGCCAATTCGTTTCCGCTGGTGGCGCGTCAAGCC
>JAZGFZ010000172.1:0-2298 GCA_036480015.1 Algisphaera sp.
CGCCCCCCCCAAGCACCACAAACACAACACCTCCCCTTTTTTTCAGTGCCTAGCGTTTCGTGCCTAGTGCCTATTTCAAACCACTTTTACATTTAAACCCCGGAGTACCCCCATGAAAATGCAACCCCTCGGCGACAAAATCATCGTTCAACGTCTTCTAGCCGAAGAAAAAACCGCCAGCGGCATCTTCTTGCCCGAAAGCGCCAAAGAAAAACCCCAACACGCCAAAGTCGTTCGCATCGGCACCGGCAAAGTGCTCGACAACGGCAAAAAGCAAGCCTTCCAAGTTAAAGAAGGCGACACCATCATCCTCGGCAAATGGGGCGGCACCGAAATTAAAATCGACGGCGACGACTACATCGTCATGGGCGAAGACGAAGTGCTCGCCATCGTCGGCTAACACGCGGCATCGCCAACTAAACACGCGGCATCGCCGCAAGGGCTTTTTCGTTCATAAGCCCCCCGTCATGCCCCCTTCTTTCTATATGCCTAGCGCGTCATCGCCTAGCGCTCATCCAAAACTTTCCCGCCGCCATCGCGGCCCTCAGGACTTTAAACCATGCCCGCTAAAAACATCACCTTCGACAACGACGCCCGCGCCGCCATCCTCCGTGGCGTCAGCAAACTCGCCAAAGCCGTCAAAACCACCCTCGGCCCCTCCGGCCGTGTTGTGATTCTTGAAAAGAGCTTTGGCTCACCCACCGTCACCAAAGACGGCGTCACCGTCGCCAAAGAAATTGAAGTCGAAGACGCCATCGAAAACATCGGCGCCCAAATGGTCAAAGAAGTGAGCGCCCGCTCCTCCAAAGACGCCGGCGACGGCACCACCACCGCCACCGTTTACGCCGAAGCCATCTTCAAAGAAGGTCTCAAAAACATCACTGCAGGCGCCAACGCCAACCAAATCAAACGCGGCATCGACAAAGCCGTCGCCGCCATCGTCGCCCAATTCAAAGCCGACAGCAAAAAAATCAGCAGCAGCGAACAAATTGCCCAAGTGGGCACCTGCGCCGCCAACCACGACGAAGCAATCGGTCAAATCATCGCCCAAGCCATGGACAAAGTCGGCAAAGACGGCGTCATCACCGTTGAAGAAGGCAAAAGCCTCGACACCAACGTCGAACTGGTCGAAGGCATGCAATTCGACAAGGGCTACCTCAGCCCCCACTTCGTCACCGACCCCGCCCGCATGGAAGCCGTCCTCGAAGACGCCTACGTGCTCATTCACGAAAAGAAAATCAGCAACGCCAAAGACCTCTTGCCCATCTTGGGCAAAGTCGCCGAAAGCGGCAAGCCCTGCCTCATCGTCGCCGAAGACATCGACGGCGAAGCCCTCAGCACCCTCGTGGTTAACAAACTGCGCGGCGTACTCAACATCGCCGCCGTCAAAGCCCCAGGCTTTGGCGATCGCCGCAAAGCCATGCTCGACGACATCGCCTGCATCACCGGCGGCCGCGCCATCATGGAAGAACTCGGCATCGACCTCGAAAAACTCGAACTCAGCGACCTGGGCCGGGTCAAAAAAGTCATCCTCGACAAAGACAACACCACCCTCATCGAAGGGGCTGGCAAAACCGCCGACATCAAAGGCCGCATCGACAGCATTCGTCTTCAAATTGAAAACACCTCCAGCGACTACGACCAAGAAAAGCTGCAAGAGCGCTTGGCCAAACTCGCTGGCGGCGTGGCCCAAATCAACGTGGGCGCTGCCACCGAATCTGAAATGAAAGAAAAGAAAGCCCGCGTAGAAGACGCCATGCACGCCAGCCGCGCTGCCGTCGAAGAAGGCATCCTCCCCGGCGGCGGCACCGCCATCCTGCGTGCCCGCAAAGCCTTGGCCAAAATCCAAGGCCTCGTTGGCGACGAAGAACTCGGCGTGCAAATCGTCTACCGCGCCGTCTCCGCCCCCATCAAGCAAATCGCCCAAAACGCCGGCCACGACGGCAGCGTCATCGCCAAAGAAGTTGAAGACGGCAAAGGCAAAAACTTCGGTTTCAACGCCCTCACCGCCGAGTACGGCGACCTCATCGACATGGGCATCATCGTTCCCACCAAAGTCGAACGCGTTGCCCTACAAAACGCAGCAAGCATCTCCGGCCTGCTGCTCACCACCGATGCAGTCATCACCGAAATCAAAGAAAAGAAACCCGCCGGCGCCCCCGACATGGGCGGCATGGACTACTGATCCAGCCCCATTTAACCCCGGGTCAATGACCCGGGGCCACCACGGATACCCGTGATGAATCACCCCCGGGCCAACAACACGAAGTAACCCCCACACGGCGGGACCGCGAAAGC